>CAUGKA010000005.1 GCA_959599615.1 uncultured Collinsella sp.
CTTGCCGGGTTTGTAAAGAGGAAGTTATCGGGATGAAGCCCCTTCCGCTGCCGACCCCGGAGCATCTTCGATCTGCTGCGCGGATAAAAAGCGGAAGCCCACACCGATGCAGGAGCTTTTTGCGCCTTTTTGGCCGTTTGTCAAGAGTAAATGCACAAAAAGCAAAAATAATTTTACGAGGCCAGAATGAGGGCCATTTCCTCGCGGAAAAGCTGCTCGGAGCACAGATAACCGAACATTTTCCGCGGGTAGTTGTTGAGCCACGCCTCGATCCGCTTGGTTTCCTCGTCTGAGATTGTGCTGAGGTCGGTGCCCTTTGGAACGTGCCGCCGGATTAGGCCGTTTTGGTTTTCGTTGGATCCGCGCTCGCTCGGCCGGTAGGGGTGGCAGTAGTAGACCTCGGTGCGGGTGCCCTTGCCGCTGGCACTTCGTTCGATCCCGGCAGCATCGGCAAACTCGCAGCCGTTGTCGCAGGTGATGGATCTGAATACCTTCGGGAACAGGTCGCCGTACTTGGCTTCGAGCCCGTCGATCGCAGCGACGACGCTGGCGGCCGTCTTGTCCGGCGACGGTATAATGAGCTCCCAGCGCGTTTTCCGCTCGGTCATCACGATGTAGGTGTTGCTGACGCCTTGGCAGCTTTCGACGCTGTCCATCTCCCAGTGTCCGAAGGTGCTGCGGTTGTTGATGTGCTCAGGACGCTCCTCGATGCTCCGGCCCGCAGGCTTGCGCGGCATAGATCCGGCCGGGCGTTCCGGCTGGTGGCGCTTGCCGTGCTGCGGCAGCATGGAGACGGTCAGCTCGTCGCCGAAGATCTCGCCGCGGATGTAGTTGTAGGCGGTGCTCGCGCAGATGTGCGTCTTGAAGGGCCAGCCCTTCACCTCGGCCTCACCGATCGCAGCCTCCGGGCTGTACTTCTCGTCGCGGATCTTGACGATCAGGTAGTCGGCCAGCTCGTGATCGTTGCCGATTTTCAGATCCGGGCCCTTTGCGCGGAGGTTGGCCTCATAGCGGGCCTGTGCTCCGTCCGGGTTGTATCTGGTCTCGGTGGTGTAGTCGCTGTTCAGGTGCTCATAGGTGCATCGCTTCAGCTCCCGGTAGATGGTCGTATGATGTACGCCGAGCTCTTTGGCGATGTCGGTCGGCTTCATTCCTGCGCGGATGAAGGCGTCGAGCTGGATCCGCTTGGTCGGTGTCAGATGGCTCCAGTGCTGTCCCATTGTGTTCCCCTCCGTGATAAAAGAAAAAGGGCGGCCCGCCGGCCGCCCCTTCTGTGTGTCAGTGTTCCTCGTACTTTTTCAGGAGTTCGAGCGTCTCCTCGTCTGTGATGATGTCAGCCAGCCTGCACTCCAGCGCGTTGCAGATCTTCAGCAGCGTCGGCAGCTTCGCGCCGTTGATGTCCCGGGCGCCGCGCTCGTACTGCTGGAGCACCTGCACCTTGATCCCGGCCAGTGCGGCGAGCTGAGACTGAGACAGGCCGGCCGCCTTGCGGAGCTTTTGCAGTCCCTCGTTTTTATAGGTCACTTTGATCGAGATGTCCATGTTGTTCCTCCCGCTTGACTTCGCCGTGGTTTCGTGGTTATAATAAAGAGGAACGGCGGGCGGGATTTTTCCCGCCGTCCTTCGACCTTACTGCTTGGGCTTTTGGCTCGGCTTTATCGTGATTGTGATGGTGGCAACCTGTTCACACTTTAGAGCCTGTTCCAGCAGCTCGAGCAGTTTTTTCATCTGCTCAGCATCCACGGCTTTGCCTCCTTTCCGCGGTTTTGTTCTCCTTTCTTTCTGTACTCGGCTATCCCTTGCCTGTGATTATATTATAGAGCATTTGCTCTATAATGTCAAGCATAATTCGGCAGATTTTCAACATTTTCCCGCGTTTTTTCACATAAAAAAAGCCGCACGGCGTCGCTGCCGTGCGGTTTTCTCATTCTTTCCCGAGCAGGTGGTTGATCGTGGTGCCGAGGGCGGTCGCCAGATAGTCCAGCTCGTAGTCAGCGACGACTCTGCTGCCGTTCTCGATGCGGCTGATGACCTTCTGCGTGACGTCCAGTCCGATGATCTGGAGCTTGTAGGCGAGCTGTTCCTGTGATAGACCAGCCCGCAGCCGTTCCTCTTTGACTCGCTCCCCGGAGATGTTGCACCTGCCGTCTGGTTTGTAGATCTTCGACGCCCTCGCCTCCTTTTATCCTAAAGATGACTATGCAATATTGACTTTACCAGTTTTGGCGTGGTAATATTATGCCAAAGATGACTAAACACTAAAAAACGCAAACAGGAGGTAGCGGCATGGGTACACGGTTCAGACGTAGTTTCAAAATTGCCCCGGGTGTCCGGGTAAACCTTAACAAGAAAAGCGCGAGCGTCAGCTTCGGCCCGAAGGGCCTGAAGCACACGATCAGCACGACGGGAAAAAGTCACACGACCGTCGGGATCCCCGGGACGGGTCTGTCATATACGACGAGCTCCGGCGGGAAGTCCGGCGCGCAGCAGGGAGCGGTCAGCATCCCCGCAGCGCAGCGGCCGACGTCGCCGAAAAGCAAGACGGTGGCGCTGCTGCTGTGCATCTTCCTCGGCTTCTTCGGTGTCCATCGGTTCTATGTCGGGAAAACCGGCACAGGCGTCATTTGGCTGCTGACGGCCGGGGCCTGCGGGATCGGCTGGTTGGTCGATATTTTCACCATCCTGCTCGGCGGTTTCTATGACTCCGAGGGCCGTGTGCTGCGGTTCCAGCCCACAGAGGCCGAGCTCGAGGCTGCCGGCGAGACGTCGGAGTCGGACGTCGAGGAGTAAAGCCCCGCATAACAGAAAAAGCCCGCCCGGGATCTCCGGGCGGGTTTCTGCTTTTCTATGCGGTTTTAGAGTTTCGTGACGTAGTCCAGAGAGATCCAGCCCGCGCCGCTCTTGAGCTTGCCCCACTTGGTCGCGCCGGGGCCTGCGGCTTCGGCGACGATGGTGTAGATGCCCTTGCCCTTGATCTGGCCGGCGACGCCGTAGTTGGTGCCGGGGCCCTTGCGGATGTTCAGCACATCGGCCGTCGTCCGCACGCGGTAGCTCGTGGCCGTGCCGGCGCTGCCGGTCGAGATGTCCGCAGCGTTTACCCAGCCGTAAACGGTGGAGCCGCCGCCGCTGATTGCCTTCAGGTGGTACGGGTGCGCCTTGCCGGCCGCGACGGCCGTGATGGTGGCCTTGCCGGGCTTGCAGGTCTTGGCGTCCTTGGCCGCCGCGCTGGTGTAGTGCTGCGTGCCCTTGAAGTCGACCACGTCGCCGACCTTCAGGCCGGTCTCGGTGTTGCCGGAGGTCTGGCCGCCGGTGCTGCCGCCTGCGTCCGTGATGCCGAGGCGCTTGTTGACCTCGGCCGCGATCTGGCCGTGGCGGTTGTAGAGGTAGTCGCCCGGGCAGCTCTTATTTGCGTAGTCCCTGTGCACGGTCATGTTGCAGCCGTTCAGGTGGTTCACGCGGTCGTTTTTGTTGGTCGACCAGACGAGGCGCTTGATGCCGTTGCGCTTGCAGATGTCGGTCACGAGATCCAGCAGCGCGGCGTATGCCTTCGCGGAGACGGGCCAGTCAGGCGCGCCGCCGTTGTTGGCGACTTCGATGGTGACGGCCCGCTGGTCGTTGGCGTTGGACGAGGTGCACCACGAGCGGTTTGCCTCGTCGACGTACAGGGCGATCCGGCCGTCGGTGCCGATGCCGTAGTTGCTGGACGCCTGCCGCGCAGAGTTGGCGAACAGGTTGCCGCAGGTCTCGACGGAGCAGTTGCCCGCCATGCAGTGAATAGTGATGGTATCGATCTTCTTGGTGCGCTTGCCCGAGTGGTTCGGGCTGAGCTTGGTGTAGACCACCAGAGGGCTGTTACTCATTGTCGTCTCCTTTCCCGCCGGTCAGCTCGTCGAGAGTCTCGTCTGTGATGGTCTCGCCGGGCTTCAGCTTGATGTCGTTGGTGTTCTGGTTTTTCATGGGTTTACCTCCTTTACAAGCAAGAAAAGGGCGGGCCGGAGCCCGCCCTCTCCGTTATTCGATGGTCAGGCCCTCAGTGTTGAGCTGCTTGACGATTGCCTCGATCGCGTTGACGACGCTTTCCTCGTCGACCTTGAAGCCCTTCTGCTTCAGGAAGTCGAGGACGTACTGCTTCTTCTCCTCGCCGCGGCCCTGTCCGACGTAGAGCTGCTCAGCGGCAGCGACGCCGATCTTTACCCACGCGGTCAGCTCCTTGCGCTGTGCCTCGGTGGTCTGCTTCTTCAGCCACGGGATCAGGAAAACGCTGACGCCGGCGCCGATCAGGGCGAGGGCTGCGTTGACGATGGGGGTGATGTCGATGGTGTTCATCCTTTTGCCTCCTCATTGTTGAGAGTGTCCCCGGACGGATCCGGGAACGGGTTGCCGTCGGCGTCGAGCCCGTGGCGGTTTCGGCTGATTTTCTCGCCGAGGCTCTTGCCGGCGTATGTGATTAGATAGCCGACGCAGGCGGTGAAGATCGTGCCAGTCACTTCGCTGACTGGATCGCGCCCGAAGGCTGAGAGCAGGTAGGACGTGGCTGCGCTGATGGTTGCCACGCTGGCCGCCCAGTATGCGAGCTTTTTGCTCGCCTCGATCTTCTTTTTCCGCTTGCGCCGGCGCTTCTTTGCGGCCATGCTGCTCACCTCCTCAGTCGATGATCGCGTGGATCCCCTGACTGGTGAGGAAGTCCTTCTGCGCGTGTTTGATTTTGGCAGCGTAGTCGAGGGCCGCGTGCATATCCCCGTTACAATGCGCGTCAGGGATGCGCTGCACGGCCCGGGCCGTCGCCTCGCCGAGGGCGATGGCTGCCGAGGTGCCTTGAATGGTGATGATCTGAAGATCCTCACGGGCACGCTCTCGATCCGCTGCCTCTTTCTGGTGTTTGGCCTCCTCGGCCTCCTTTTGCTTCTCGCGCTTCTGGATCCTGTGCTCGAGCAGCCAGAAGTAGAAGCCGGTCACGGCCGTCGGGATCCCGAGCAGGGCGACGAGCGCGCCGATGTTGATTTCGATCATGGTGTCACCTCATAAAAGCCGGAGGGCCGCAGGACGCGGCCCTCCTTGTTGTTGGGCTTACTCCTCGACGTCGTCGAAGTAGCCCATGTCGACGAGATACTTGTGCACGCGGGCCTTCAGCTTCGCGGGGACGTCGTCCTCGGTGATGCGGCCCATGATGATCTCGCCTGCATACAGACGTACCAGCATTTCACGCTCCTCCTTTCCTGCAATTTTTAATAATAGCCACGCGAGGGCCCGGGCGATCATTCGGTCGCCCCTTCCTCCGCGGTGCCAGCGTTTGCGGCTGCCTCGATGGCAGCGATGGCGTCCTCGACCTGCTTGCGCAGCTTCTTCGGGACGTCGTTGATGGTCATGGTGGAGCCTTCGCGGGTCAGCTCCTTGACGTACAGCTCGACGATCTTGCTCATGCTGTTACCTCCCCTCCATCGCCGTAGACCACGTCGGCCAGCTCCATGATGCAGCCCTTCAGCAGCTCGATGGTGTCAGCCTGCTCGGCGATGGTTTTGTCCTTCTTGGCCTCTGCGGCCTGTTTCTCGTTCAGCTCTTTGATGCTGTCAGCTCTGTGCTTAATCATGCAAAGTTACCTCCGATCGACTGGATGTAGCAGGTCTCCGTAGCAGAGCCGCGGAGCAGCTTGGCCTTAACCTTGACGCCCCACGCTGCGGCCGTCTTGGTCTTGTTTGTGAAGTAGTGCTTCTGGCCGGTTCTGACCTTCTGCGTGATGTCCTCCCACGTCGGGCTCGCGTCGTTGCCGTTGTTGCAGATCCAGACCTGAAGCGTGCAGCCGGCCGGGAAATTACCCTGAATGTTGACGAGGGCCTTGGTCGGCATGGCGTCGGCCTCCATAGCGAGGGTCTGCTCGAACTCGACGGACGTGACGGCTTTGGTGAAGGTCAGCGTGCGGGTGACGCTGGCGTCCTTGGCGTCGGTCGCCACGATCTTCAGGGTGTGGTTGCCGTTCACGACCTTCAGCCACGCCTCGGAGCCGATCGTCAGCGTGTTGGTCTGGCCGAGGGTCACGGTGTAGCTGCGCAGCGTCACGCCGTCCAGCATCTCGACGACGTCGACCTGATGGCCGTCGGCGTCGGTGACGGTGTACTCGTAGGACGGGGCCGCCGTGCTGAAACTGCCGAGGGCGCTGTCTGTGCCGCTGATGACGGGCGGCCGGTTATTGGTTACGGTGCGGGTGACGCTGGTGGTGTATGCGCTCTCCGCGCCGGCGGCGTCGTATGCCTTGACGCGGTACTGCACGCTCGTCCATCCGTAGGTGATGGCGTCGGTGTAGCTGCGCGAGGATCCCTTGTAGATCTGCGCCCATGTGCCGCTCCCGACTTTGCGCTCCAGAACGTAGCCGGAGAGGTTGCCGTCGGGGTCGGTGGAGGCCGCCCACGAGATGCTCAGGTTCTCGCCGCCGAGCACTTCGCTCGGGACAGTGATGGACGACGGCGCTGTGGGCGCCTGATTGTAGATCACTGTATAGCATCCATCCGAGTCGACGGAGTCGGAGATCAGGAGATCAGAGGACAGATTACAAGCGGGGCGCAGGCCGTAGTCGCCGTAGTAGGCGTCGTGCCAGTTCAGAGTGCCATCGGTGTAGACGTAGCGGGCGTAGCGGGCCGAGCCGGCATAGGCGTCCCGCAGCCAGTAGTACCACGCGGCACCAGAGCCCGGGTTGCCGGAATAGTTGGAATTGGCGACGCAGGAGGCCGTCACGGTGGCGATGCGGCTGTTGTTGTCGCTAAAGATCGCCAGCTTGCTGCCGCAGACGTGGTCGCCGCTCAGGCCGACCTCCGTGCAGGACAGGGGGAAGATCTTGTCCGTGCAGGTCTCCGTCCCGCCGCCGTCTGTGGAGCTCTTGCCGACCGTGATGGTGGTGTTCAGCAGAGCTGCCCGCTCGTTGGCGGTGAAGGCGTTCAGAAAACCGGCGAGGCCACTGTACGGGTTGACGCTGTTCCAGACGTGGGAGGAGTCCGGCGTCTGGTCTGCGGAGTGCTGTGCGGTGTACCACTGGCCGGCAGCCGCGGGGCTGTTGAGCCACTGGCGCAGGTTCGAGTAGATGTAGCGGTTGTTGCCGTAGCCGCGGCGGTCGCTGTTGCCGTTACTCGGTTCTGTCGCGTCGAAGCACAGCATCTTGATGATCTGGTTGGTCACGAGCGTGACGCTGTTGGAGGGGTAGCCTGCGTGGTTCTTATCGGCCACGATCCAGACGATCGGGCTGCCGTACAGGCTGCCGAACTTGACCTTCGACTTGTTTGCGAGGTTGCTCAGTTTTTGGGCCATGAGTTGTGTCTCC
The DNA here is from genome assembly GCA_959599615.1 of uncultured Collinsella sp. Taxonomy (GTDB): domain Bacteria; phylum Actinomycetota; class Coriobacteriia; order Coriobacteriales; family Coriobacteriaceae; genus Collinsella. The sequence continues at coordinate 7,307 of CAUGKA010000005.1, forward strand.
TTTCGGTGATGGTTTGAGCTCCGGGAAATAGCTGAAGAAATAGGCGTCCATGTTCTGCCGCAGGTGGTAGGTGTTGCCGTGTGAGATGTGGCCCGTCCAGCTCGCGTAGGATTGCACGACGCTGTCGAGTGTCATCTTGCCGGAGTCCACCAGCCCGCGGAACTTGCGGATCTTGCGCTTCATGTTGTCGATGCTCTTGGCTCGCACTTTTCTCACGACCTTGCCGGTCTGCGTGAGGTATGTGTGAAAACCGAGGAAGTCGATGCCGTTCTTCAGCGGGAGGATCTGCGTCTTGCCGTTCAATCGAAGGCCGAGCGGCTTGATGTACGCCTCGATCTCCTTGAGTATCTGCCGGAGCAGCAGCTTGTCGCTGTGGATGATGTAGAAGTCGTCCATGTACCTGCCATATACGAGGCCGCGGTCATCCCTCAGCCAGTGGTCGAAGGCGTCCAGATAGAGCAGCGCGAGCAGTTGGCTCGACTGGTTGCCGATCGGGATGCCGGGGTCTGGCGTGCTGTCGATTATGAGCCACAGCAGCCACTCAGCGAAGTCGATCAGCTCGGGATCCTTCAGCCACTTCATGGCCCGGCGGGCCGTCTCGTAACAGTAGGAATGGAGCAGGGTGTAAAAGAACTTTGAAAAATCGCCCTTCAGTACCCAGCCGTCGGCGTAGTCCCACTCGTTCATCGGCCGGGGCGGCAGGCCGGCAGCCTTGCGGGCTGCTTCGTCTGCTGCCTTTCGGCTGAAGAAATAGTGGCGCATAGCCGCAGCCAGACGGTCGAGGCCGTCGTGGGTGCCTTTGCCGATCTGTCCGGCGTAGTTGTCCCGGATGAAGCGCCGGGAGAACGCCGGCTCGAGGACGTTGTCGCAGAGCGAGTGCTGGACGACTTTGCCCTCGAAGTCGATGGCGAGGACGAGCCGCTCCTTGGGCTCGTACACCTTGAAGGGGTAGTAGGGCCCGAAGGAATAGTCGCGCCGCTGGAGCCTCTCAGAGAGGGCGACGGTGCGCTCGATGGCCTCCATGCGGTAGCGCATGGCGGTCGGGTTGTCGCGCTTTCCGCAGCGGGTTTTGCGGTATGCCTTGTAGAGCGCGATGGTGCTGTTTACGATATTCTCCATTGAAAAGTCTCCCCGCCGTGTATAGCTCCGGCCACGCTTTGCGTGCGCCGCCGGGAGCATCGGCGGTCTTGTGTTTACCCATGACCGGGCCGGTCAGACGGCCACGGCTGCGGGAGGGATATGCCTTCCTTGGATGATGGGGCACAGTGTTCGCCGTCCGTCTCCGGGCGGTTAATAATTCGGGCGATCCATCGAAGCGGGGCGCAGGCCGTTGTTGCCGTTGTAGGCGTTGTTCCTGTTCAGAGTGCCATCGGTGTTGACGTTGCGGGCGTTGTTGGCCGAGCCGGCACGAAAAAACAAGGCATACCCCGAGGGCTGCCTCACTGGTGACGCTTCTGCGCGTCCAGCTTGGCGGCCCTCTCTTTATCCGTTTTGTACCATTTGGCGGTCTGGTTCTTCACGCCGGCCGCCATCTTCGCCCAGTATGCAAAGGCGTCATCGCTGAAGCCGCTGAGGATCTCATGCGCGAGCTCGATGTGGTGGATCAGCTTTCGGCAGTTGCGAAGCGCCGACCGCTGCGCGCGATACCTGAGCTCACGCTCCTCGGGATCCGTCAGAAGCAGATCGTTGGCCTCCATCAGATCGGCGACGAGGTCGCTGGCCTCGTTCATCATCCTCTGCGCCAGACCGAGCCGCTCCTTCTTCGGGAAAACGGCCGGGTTTCTGGTCTTGATGTAGGTGTGTTTCTCGAGCTCCTTGGCGTCCGTGATGACCTGCATCTCGGGCAGTTTGTCACGGCCGAAGGGCGGGCGGCCTACATTGGCCCGCTCGTATGGCCGCGAGTGTCCGTTGCTTGCCGTAGTATCTCACCTCCTCGCCTTTGATTGTGACGCGGGCGCTGCTGCCGTCGTAGGTCTTGCCCTGAATGACGATGACGCCGTCCTCCCGCTTGCAGCAGGAGCAGGGCAGGGCCAGCTCGACGAACAGGTGCGCGATGATGCAGGAGGCTTCGGCTGGTGGGATCGGGGTGTAGTTGTAGCAGTTTCCCATCAGCACTCGAGCCTTTGAAGTGAAGCGTTCCAGACGCCAGACTTCAGCGTGATGCCTGTTAAGTCTGCGAATGTGATCTGGAAGGGGTTGCTTGTGATGTCGCTGAAAACGGCGTCCCACAGCGTTGCGATCTTGCTGGTGTTCTGGCCGACCGCGTTGCTCAGGTCGTTGGCCGATGCCTCGGCAGCCTGCGCGATTGCGATGGCCTGCCGGGCGAGTGCCAGAGCCTCCTCGGCCGTAGCCTGCGCGCCGAGGGCGATGGCCTTGTAGGTCTCGTAGTCCTCTTTGGTGGCGTAGGCGTCGGCGGGGATGTAGGCGGTCACATTGGTGGCCGTGCCGATCGCGGTGACGATGTCGATGGTTTTCTCGACGATAGTGGCGCCGCCGGATGGCGGGATCCACTCGGCCAGATCGCCGCAGTTGCCGTAGCAGTACAGCACCTCGCCGACCTCGGGATCGGGATCTTCGGCATAAAGGCCGAGCTCGCGGTAGTAGAAGCCCTCAGTCTCGTCGCCGTTGGTGAAGATACCGCCGACGGCCACGGTGCCGTCGCCGTTGATCTTCAGCTTCGTGATGTCGACGGTCGCCTTCGGGCTGACCACGCCGGTGAGGGTGCGGGGCGTCTGGCCCTCCTCGAGGTAGCCATCGCCGAGGACGATCTTGGTGTAGTTGATCTTCTGGCCGGCCACGCCCTTCGCCAGAACGATCAGGCCGGCGGTGGTGATGTCGTTGTTGATAAATGCAGCCATGTCTATCTCCTTTCCTTAGTCTGAGATGACCGCCGCGTCGGTGCCGATGCTGACGGTCTCGCGGTTGTTGTCGTGGACGACGGCCGCGTGGTAGATGTGGATCTCGTCGCTGCCCATGACGTGCACCTCTTGGGTGTGATCCCTGACGGCCATGCCGGAATAGAGGAACATTTCGCCGGTCAGGCAGATCAGGATCGCGTCGAGCCACGAGCTGCGGCGCTTGACCGTCCGCAGCAGTTTCAGGAACAGGTCAAGGTTGCTGTTGACGAGGCTCGGGTTGTCGCTCAGCACCTTGAAGTGATGCGGCTGCCCGCCGTACTGATACCACTCCCTGACCTCGCCGGTGCCGAAGTAGTCGGTCACGATCTGCTCCACGGCGTATGGGGTGCCGAGTTTCGCGTAGACGCGGTCGCTGTTGCGGATGACGGCCCGCTTGGCTGCGATGGGCGCGGTGCTGTCATACCACTGGATGTTCAGCTCCCACGCCATTTCGTCGAGCTCTGCGTCGCTGATCTGGTCGATCTTGTCCCACCTGCTCAGGAGTTTCAGGCGTGCATAGGCGTCGCGGCTGATAATGTCGCAGCCGGTGGCGATGCCCTTGTCGCTGCCGTCCTCCTGCATCCACGCAGGCAGCAGTTTGACCATCTCGGTCTCATTGAGCCGCATTTACACCACCTCGCTCTCGACCTTGTGGCTGACAGTCAGGTGGCCGCTGAATTTGGCGACTTGCGTGTCGTCGAGGGCCTTGTAGGTCGGCTTGACGACGTCCACGCGGAAGGCGCCGGTCAGGTTCTCGCCCCACGAAGGCGAGAGGATCCGCTTGCGGAGCTGGTCGGGGTTGATGTCCCGGCCGAGAGCCGCGACTTGCCACTCGTTGTAGCGGTCGATCGCGCCGCCGGTGCCTTCGACGTTGGCGATCACCTCGGCCTCGCTCTCCGGCGTGGTGTAGTACACGATCTCGATGTCGTAGGTCTCGACCTCCGGGGGCACGGCGCTCACCTTGTCAGTGAGCGGCCGGATGTCTTTGGCGTTGACCACGTCCAGCACCTTCGCCAGCATGGCAGCGTCGGGGATCCCGCCGCCTTCCAGCAGGGGCACGATCTTGACGCAGCCCTCCAGCGTGCGGGTGATGATGATGTCGATGCTCTCGGCGGCCGAGAGGCTGCCCTTGAGCGTGATGGTTAGCAGGCCGTCGGTGTAGTCGACGGTGTAGTCCGTGTCCTTGGCCGCCGCCGTGCTTTGCCCGTGGGCCTTCACGACGAGGCTGTCGGTCAGAAGTGTGCCGCCGCCCTTGAAGGCTTTGCCGTCGTAGACCGTGAGGGTCTCGCTGACGGTTTCCTTCTCGCTGACGGCCTTTGCGTCCACGATGGAGCTGTCGGCCGTCATTACCCAGTAGATGTAAGCCTGTTCAGGGCCCGCGGTGGATCTCTTGGCGGGCGCCAGACGGATCCGCTCGCGGAGGCGGTTGTCGCCCTCGGTGGTGTAGGGCTCGCCGTCATCGCCTCCGGCCGTTTCGGTCAGATTGGTGACGGACTCGATGTAGGGGATCAGGTCGACGAGGGTGGCGATCGTGCCGGCTGCGTAGCCGTTGAACTTCGTGCCGTTGCTCACGGCCGAGGTGGGCACCTCCACAGAGTAGGCGCCAGCTTGCAGCACAGCGATCTCGTCGGTCGCAAAATAGTTTTCGCTGTCCGGCGTCACCTTCGTCCACTTCGGAATGATGATGTTTCTCTCCTGCGGCGTGGAGACAGAGAAGCGCATGGTCGTCTTGGCCGGTGTGCCTTCCAGTCGTTTCACGTCCTGCCGCTCGCCGATGGCGTCCAGCACCTCGCCCCTCGCATAGCGGAGGAGCGTCTGCCGGCCGACGTCGTTGAGGCTGTTGTAGAGGGCAACGAACACGGGCACGAGAGCCTCGCCGAAGATCCGGCGCTCGTCGCCCGGGTAGAGCGGCTCGCCGGCGCCCTTTTCGAGCTCGGTGATGATGGTCTTGTATAGGGTGCTCGCGTCTGTCGTGGTGAGTTTGATGTCCTCGCCGTAGGTGTTTGTCGCGTCGCTCACGCTGTTCACCTCCTTCATGTGATGTTGTCGATGCTGGCCCGCAGCTCGAAGTCGCCGGCCTGAGCGGTCAGGGCCTTCAGGTCGGAGTCACTGAGCTGCACGCGGGGCTCGTAGGTTTCCACAACGAACTCCACGTCGGCGGCCAGATCGGTCGCAGCGGTTTCGCTCGGCTTGTCGATCAGCGTGCGGTCGATCCCCTTGATGCGCTCGTAGGGCACCTCCCCGCGGATAGTCTTGAGGAGGTTCTGCACGCAGATCTCCGGCGCTCCGTTGCCGGTTGCTTTCATTGGGATCACCTCGCTTTACTTGAGCTGCGCATTGGTTGGCTTTTTGGATGCTTTGGCGCTGCTGGAGGCTCCGACGTTCACAGCCGAGGAACTGATGCCGAGCTCCTTGTAGGTGGCGATGCCAGCCGCCGACTTGGAGCTGCTGCCGCTCTTGCCGATGCTGCTGGATTTTCCAGAACTGGCCTTTTTGCTGCTGGCCTCCTCGGCGTACTCTGTCAGCTTGATCGTGATCTTGCCGGTCAGGATCCTGCCGAGGTTGTCCAGCTTGGTGTCTGATAGGCTCACGCCTGTGAGTTGAAGGTTGGCCGGGCCGAAGCGCCGGCCGGCCAGATAGAAGGGGGCATACTGCCCGACCAGCGCCGTCCACGACTCGTACTCGCTGCGCACGTCGCAGCCGACCGCGGCGGCCAGATCGAAGTCGAAGCTCATGCTTTGCAGCTTGAGCGCCTTGGTCTTGGTCGCCGGGGATCCGGCTTTGTCGTCGCTGTTTTCCGTGTCGAGCTCGACGCTGTGAGAGACGCCATTCAGGGCGGCGATCCTCTGGCTGGAGACGCCCCACGTCTTGCCGTTCCATGATGCCATGACGGCCATGTCTATCCCTCCTTACTGCGGGCCAGAAGTGCTGCCTCCCATGCTGTCGGTGTGGGTGTGGCCGGTCAGGCTGATGCCCGTGGCGGTCACGTCTGCCGACGGGACGCTGATGCCCTTGTCCTGCATCGTGAGCGCGCCCTTCTTGACGGTGATGTCGCCCGGGACGATACCGTCCCACTCTCCGTCCATGCGGGAGAGGATGATGCCAGTGCCGTCCTCGAACATGGCGTAGGCGACTTCTGTGCCGGGGGTCAGGTTTCCCATCTCCCCGCGCAGATACCACGGGATCGTCAGCGGTCGCGTGACCATGCTGTCGGCGGTGCTCGGGAGCACTCTGGCCGTGGTTTTGTCGCCGTTCCTGTCGGCCTTTCCCTCCACGCTGGAGATCTTGCCCTTCTGGATCATTTGGTTGTTGCTGTTCATCAATATCCCTCCAGTGGCTTGCGGAGGTATAGCTTGCTCCGCGTCTTGACGTAGTCGTGCCGGATCCGGCTGATGAAGGCCGTGCCGTCCCACGACTTGACGCCCTCGGTCGCCAGCGTGACCACAGAACCCGCCGCATAGTCTCGCAGCAGCGAGCCCGTCCAGAGGGTGCCGACGGTCGCGTTTTTGTTGGCGTCCCGGAGGAGGCCCTTGGCGAAGCGGTCGGCTTCGCTCTGGTCAGTCATGCGGAAGGGTAGGATCCGGCGCAGCACCTTGTCGCCGCCGTTCGGGGCTGCGAAGGTGCCGGTCAGGCCGCCGTTGACGGCTTCGGCCGAGCCGTAGGCATTGGTGCCCTCGTCGCGGTACTCGAAGTCATTGGCCGGGGTGATGGTGATGGTGTCGACGGGTTGCTGGCTTTCCATGTACGCCTCGTCGTAGACGACCAGCTTGCCGTCATACACCAGAAACGCCGCGCCCTCGAGGGTGCAGCGGTTTTGAAAAAATGCGAAGTCTGCGAGGTTGTTCTGCTCGACGTAGTCGTAGGTCTGGTCGGTGATCCCGTAGGTCTCGAGCGTCAGGCCGTGGCGGCCGGCGATCTCCTGAGCCAGTTGCAGGAACTTGACCTTTTCCCACGATTTGCTCCGCTTATCCTTCGCAGACTGCGGGACGGAATAGGCCCGCAGGGTGATGATGCCGGACTCGGGGACGACGCTCTCGACGAACATTTTGCCCGTCTTGGCAGCGCCGTCCTCGATGGCGATGGTGTCGCCCTTCTTGGGGTTCCACGAGTCCCACAGCTCGCGGGTGTCGTTGAGCTTGAGCAGCAGCTCGTCGCTCTGCTTTTCGGCGTACATATCGTGATAGCAGCGGTGGACGCTGATGTCCGGGTAGATGTCGACGCCTTCGTATAGGATCTTCACGGCGTCACCTCCTCCACGGCGGCAGGGTCTCCGGCGTCTCCACGATCTCGACGATCGGGATCCGCACAGCCTCGCCGCCCTCGAAGATCAGCACATCGCTGAGGTCGGGGTTGGCCTCGATGATGGTGCTCGCCATGCGCTCCTCGTTATAGGCGACGAGCGCGATGCTGTCGAAGGTGTCGCCGCCCTGCGCCACATAATCAATAAAGCCGACTGTCTGCTGTGACATAGGCGCCGCCCTCCCTTCTGCTGAGTGCCTCGAGGATGAAGTCGATGAACTCCGGCTCGAGGTCGCGGAGCTTTCGGATCAGGGCGTCCTCGTCGGTGTCGCCCTCGATCTTGATCTGCGGAGAGAAGGACAGCCCGCTCAGGTCATAGACCACAGCGGTGCCGGAGCCGCCGCTGAGCAGCTCGTAGTCGCTTTCGCCATCAGATGCCCCGAGCATCCGGCCCGCCTCGGCCCAGTAGGACAGGTTTTGCGAGCGGTATGCAGGGTTGAAACTGATGACCGCCTCGGTCGGGTAGCGCGGATCCTCGCCGGCGATGGACGGGCCTCTTGTGAAGCCGCCGGTCGCATAGCCAGAGACGGACGCGCCGCTGCTGCCCCCACCTCCGAACAGGCCGGCGATCTTGGAAATGACGCCGGAGCCGAAGCTGACAATCTTCGATACCCAGCCGACGATCGTGCCGAGCACGCTGGCGATGGGTTCCAGAATAGACAGCAGCGGTGTCAGCATCGGGGTGATGGCGCCGATCAGGCTCAGGATCGGAGGGAGTAGCGCCTGAACGAGTTGCATCAGGGGATCAAGCAGCGGCATGATGACGCTGTTGACGATTTGCAGGGCCACTTCCAGCAGCGGGGTGATGACCGGCAGCAGGCTCGAGATGATGCTCACCAGCACAGGCAGTACAGCGCTGACGATCTGCGTGATGATCGGGAGCACGGTGGCGAGCAGGCTGGCAATAGGCGGCAGGATCGCGGAGACGATCTGCATGAGTGGCGGGAGGAGCGTCTGCACGAGGTTGAGAAGCGGCGGGAGCAGAGTGCTCGTTAGCTGCGTCAGAACGGGCAGAAGGTCGGCCGCGAGCTGAGAGATCAGGGGCAGAACGTCCTCGAGGGCGTCGGCCGCGCCGGTCAGGAACTCGTCGACAAACGGGGCAGCAGCCTCGACCGCCTTGGAGATGGCCGGGGTGATCTGCTCCATCAGCTTTTGCAGGGTCGGCATGAACTTGTTGAGCCCGTCGAACACAGTGTTCGCCATAGGCTTGAGGGCCACTTCGAGCCCCTGCTTCATAACCTGAAGCCGCTCGGCGAAGTCATAAGTGTCATCGGCTGCGCCGGCGATTGTCTCGCCGTTTTCTTGCAGCTCAGCCGTCAGATCTGCGACGGCCAGAGATCCGTCTCTGATTGCTGCGGCCATCGTGGAGCCAGCCCTTGTGCCGAATATCTCCGACGCGATGCTGGCGGCCTCTGCGGCCGTCCCTGCGTTTTTGATCTTTTCGTAGTACATGGCGAGCCCGTCGCTGGCGCTGATGCCCTCTTTGGCGAGTGTGGCGACGCTCTTTTTCATGGCGCCGAGCACTTCATCGGTGTTTACACCAGCCTTGTCGAGCTGGCCCATCAGGGCGCTCGCCGTCTCGAAGGAGTAGCCCATCTCCTGAAGCTGCGGGCCGAACTTCTGCATATCTGTCATCAGATCCGTGAAGCCCATGCCCGTGCTCTGGCTGACCTTAAAGATGTAGTCCATAGCGCCGCCCATGTCGTCGGCGTCGATGTTCCACTGTTGGAAGGCTTGGCTCGACTCCTCGATCACGCTGCCGAGGTCGTCCCCGAGCATATCGCTCACTTGGATGGCCTGCTTGGAGATCTCCTGAAGCTGCGGGCCGGTGAGGCCGAGGCGGGTGTTGTAGTCTGCGATCGCCTTGCTGGCGTCCTCCATTGTGGTCGGGACGCTCTTGTAGACGGCGTCGAAGTCATCCAGAAGCCCGTCCAGCGCGTCGCCGGTGGCGCCGGTTCCGATGCGGATAGCATCAGCAGCGTCATCGAAGGACGCGCCGAGATCCTTCATGTACTTTCCGGCCTCGACGACTGCCTTGCCTGTCGCCACAGCGATGCCGCCCACGGCTGCACCAACGGCCAGCGCCTTCACGTTCAGGCCGCTGATTTTCTTCTGAGCCTGCTCGATGGCTTTGCCGAGCGAAGGGTCGATGCTGCCGGCCAGATTGACGACCGCCTGCATCGTTTTTCCGTTTGCCATGTGCGTCACCTCCTTCTGACGTGGGGTTTCTTAAAGCTGGCCGCACGAGCCGGCCGGCTCGCTTGGAGCCGCTTGGCTTCCTCGACGGCCTCCCCGTATTCGGTCAGGAAGTCGGTCAGCCTTCGCTCTCCGAGGTCTCGCGTCGACGTGTGGAAGGCTCGGGCGTAGTCTCGGATTGCGCGTCGGAGCTGTCGGGGGTGTAGGGTTCCTCCGACTTCCCGGAAATAAAATCCCGGCCGATCCTCATAATCTTCATAACGTCGTAGCCGCGGACGCGCTCGAGGTCGGAGATGTCGATCTCAGGGTTGACCGCGATGATGGCAGCGAAGCCGAGGTAGAGGTGCAGGCCGTAGTCCAGCTCGGCCGCGCCGGCTGCGTTGCCGTTCTTGGATCCGCTGGCGCTCAGCTTTCTGGCGTCAGCTTCAGCAAACGCCTGTGCGGTGATCTCGCTGATGTCATAGGTCAGCTCGTTGTAGCTTTTGCCGTTGATCTGCACAGGGTTGTCGAGCTTGATGGTGTTCTTCATTGGGTGCGTCTCCTTTCGATAAACAGAGGGCGCCGCATAGGCGCGGCGCCCTTCAGGTTACAGCAGGCTGCGGATGTCCTTGGCGTAGTCGACGCCGCCGACGCGCAGGATCGTGTTGAGCTGGTCGATCAGCCAGTATTCAGCGCCGCCGACGTAGAGCTGGTAGCGGCTCACGGCAAACGTGGCCTCGTTCTCGCTGGTGTTGCCGGGATCCACGGATAGCCCCGGGATGCCCTTAGAGACGCAGCGGAGGAACGCCTTGCAGCCTTCGGTCTTTGTGGAGCCGCCGGCCTGCTTGACGTCCTGAGCCCAGCGGATCTCGATGGTCTTGCTCTCGAGCTTCATCATGTTCCGCAGGCCGAGGTCGATGCCGATCTTGGTGATGGATGCCTCCATAGCCTCGATCTGGCCGAGGATGGGGGCGGTGTAGGTTCCCATAGCCTTGAAGTCAGCGGTCACGGGAGTGACAGCCGGCAGCGCGATGGTCACGTCTTTGGCGACGAGAGTGCCGCCGACGTAGACGGTGTCGGCGAGGATGGGGCCCTTCAGGTCGAGCCACAGGTTTGCCATTACTCGTCACCTCCTTCGTAGTAGACAGAGAAGCCCGCGTCGGTGTAGGCGACGTAGACGCTCGCAGACTTGAGGGGCGGGGTCGGGGTGACGGCGATGTCCCAGCGGAAGTCGCCATTCATCACGTCCGTGGTGCTATTCTCGCTCTCGAGGAACAGGATCACGGGCTCGCCCAGCAGGGCGCCCATGCTCACATAGCCGTCGAGCTTTTCCTGTTCGCGGTTGATGATGCGATCCTTCAGCGCGCGGGTCATGGGCCCGTCGATCTCAGGGCTCCACTCGCGCTGGAAGCTATTGGTGATGTGCATGAGCATACGCATGGAGACGTCGAAGATCGCGCGAGGATCCACGTCTGCGCCGTATGTGTAGGCGGCCGTATGGTCGCCCCACAGTACCCACTCGCCGCCCCATGCGACGGCGGTGCTGATGCCGTTCTGCGTCAGCTCCTTGCCGGTCTGCTGGTCGAAGCCGCGGTTGTTGGCGTTTGCCCCGAAATACTGCTTGATGATGGGGATGGCCTTGTTGCCACAAGTCTCCATCGGGACACTGTTGTGGCTGAAGTCGGCGCGCATGAGCTCGACCACGGCCAGCGTGCTCAGGTGGAACACGTTGCCGAGGTTGTCCACAGCCTGCGGCCAGTAGACCTTAGAACGCTCGCCGGTGAAGGCGTTGGCCTTCTTCCATGCGATCGCCTTGGTGATCGTGTCGACTGCCTGCGCGGTGCTGTCCACGAGGGGCAGGTCGGCCACGACGAAGGCGTCCCAGTGGCCGTTGATCTTCTTGCAGGCCGTCAGCATGGCGTTGTAGACGGCAGGGCTGTGACTCCAGCCGGGGGCCGCGATCAGATTGCAGACCGCGAACTGCTCGGGATAGAGCAGCGCGATCGCGCTCAGGCCACTGTACTCGCCGGAGGAGGTGACGCCGCCGATGATGTCGCTGTCTGCGATCTCAGAGTCGTCCACCTCGCTGAAGCTGGCCGTCAGGCTTCCGACGAGCTGCGCGTCGTCCTTCAGGCTGGTGATGATGACCGTGCCCTTGGTGAAGTTATAGTCCACAGCGTAGTCGGTGCCCTCGACGTAGTTGCCGCTGTCATTCTTTGCGATGGTCAGGGTGTCGAGGATGATCTTGTCGCTGGCGAACTCGGCGCGGCCGCCGGTGAAGGTGAGGGCCTTGGTGGTGGCCGCCTCCTTGCGGTGCTTGCCCGCGGAGGGGTCGAGCACATTGATGACGTAGATCGGGCCGATGTTCCCGAGGGTGTTGTTGAAATGCGCGTACACGGCCTCGCACAGGGTAAAAGTGCCCCAGTCGGACGAGTAGCCGATCTTCTTCTGCGCGTCGACCAGACTGGTGATCTTGATCGGCGCGTTGATGATGCCGGCCTTGCCGAAGCCGCGCACGAGGTTGACGGGTGCCGTGCCGATATAGACCGGCGTGGTGCCCGCCTGCACGGCGCTCTGTGCCACGGTCTCGCCGATGTGGCCGTAGGCGCCGTAGAGGTATTCGTTTGCCATCTGCTTATCCTCCTTTGCATGAAATTAGAGCAGCCGAGCGGCTGCCCTTAAAGCAGGTGTTGGTAGCTTTTCGGGTTGCGGGTCAGTGTCTCCTCGACGGAGAACTCAGCCCATGCAAACCAGTACGGGTAGAAGTCGGGGACGGCGTCTTGCTCCGCGACGGGGCCGAAGGTGATGCCCTTCTCCTTGATGACGCGGAGGTCGCCGAGGTACTCGGCATTTTCAATCAGCCGGAGGGCTGTGTCCACAAAATTCCATGCGTCACGCCAGCCCTCTCCGTTCTTCACGAAGTAGGAGGCCGCCGCCTCGTTGTATTGCTGGATGTAGGTGCCGCTGCCGTCGCCCTTCGGCTTGAAGATGTCGGGCCCGTGGTAGCCGGGATCCCACGCTGAGAAGCAGAGCCGGATCTTGATGCCTCGGGCACTCTGGAGCAGGTCGTCGTCGCCCTGAACGATCTGCACGCAGACCGACGGGATCGGCGCGGCGATGTTCGGGGGCGTCCTGTCCTTCGATGGTACGAAAAGCGAGAACGCGGCCGGGTTTACCAGCTTGTATGGGTAGGAGGCGTCCGTTGCGTTGTCGTCGGGGAGCTTCAGCTTGACCAGAGGGCAGACCTCGGCGGTCAGCCAGTCCCGGACGGTTTCGATGCTGTTGACGATGGACATGGGGCACCTCCTACATGGTGACAGTCTGGCCGAGGGCCACGGTGGCGATCCCCATGTCCTCGCTCCAGTCGTTAACGATGTACTCGCGGCCGTCGACGTTGAGCCCTTCGCCCGCCGGGCGCCGAGCGGGCAGATCCTCGACCGCCGCGTAAAGCAGCAGAGAGGACTCCGCGACGCTCAGCTCTTGCCCCCCTTGGCGTTCTTTCAGGGCGTTGTCGTCCAGCACGGCGGCGATGGCTCTGCCTTCGACGGTGTGTTTCTCACCGAACTCGTCGAGATTGAGAAACGTGCGCCGACGGTCAGCCTCGACCATCGCCTTGAAGCTGAAGGCCATCAGACGGGATCGGCGGCGCCGATCTGAGGGGGCTCCTCGTCGTCGGCACCGTCATCAGGCTGCTCGGCCTTGGTGGCCTCGATGGCAGCGATGACGTCGGCCTTCTTGCGCATAGCAGAGGCGTCCACGCCATAGCGCGTGGCCACTTCCTTCAGCTCGTCGAGCTTCATGTCCTCGTTGTACTCAGGGGTCTCGTCGGCCGCGGTGTTGGTGCTGGCAGGCTCGTCGGCGTCGTCGCCGGGAGCGGGTGCGGGCTGCTCGGCAGTCTCGCCCAGCTCGCCGATGTACTTGGCGACGCCTTCCTTCACCAGACGGGCCTCCAGCTCGTCGTCGAACTTCTGAGGGCCGTCTGCTTCAGTGATGGGGATCACCTTGCGGCCGTTATAGTAGCCGAAGGTGCCCTTGATGATCTGGATCATGCTCTGCTCCTTTCTGCTGCGCTCAGTCCGTCAGGACGTCCGCAACGATGAACGGGTTCTTGTTGTTGGGGATCATCAGCGGGCGGCTGGAGATGGTCAGCGTGCGGCTGTTGCCTTCGGCGCTGCTCACATACTTCGGCACGCGGCGGCCGGCGTAGGTGTGGAACTCGCCGTCACTCTGCTCGACCTGAGAGACGGCGCCGTAGGCGGTGCGGCCAGCGCCGGGAGCGGTGAGGACGCACTTGCCGGACGGGATGTAGAGCTTGTCGTTGCCCTCGTCGTCGGTGTAGGTCAGGTCGTAGGAGATGACGCTGATGATGCGGCCGAGGACGTTCAGGCGGGCCACGATGGCGGCGCCGTCAGGCAGCAGCTCAGGCTCCACGTTGCCGATCTCGATGCGGCGGTTGTCGAGGAGCTTCTGCACGGCTGCGTCGTTGATGATTGTGTCAGCCACGTCCGGGGAGCAGACCAGATCAGAAGCGCGGAGGCCGCGCTTGGTCAGCATACGGATCATGGCCTCCAGATCCTTCAGGATCTTGCCGCCGGTGGCGTCCCACTTGGCCGTCGGGGTGTAGGTCGCGGGGTTGCTGGCCTCGGAGTAGAAACGGATCTCCATCTCGTCGGCCTTGTCGACGTCGTCGGCGATGTGCTTCATCACGCAGCCGTTGGTCAGCATGGTCTCGGCGGCCATTGCTTCTTCGCGGTTTGTGATGAGCTCGCCCAGCTCGTCAGCGTCGCGCAGGATGAGGGTCTGCTGGCGCTGCTCAGGGGTGAGCTGAGAGTAGAGAGCCTCGCCGAAGCCGCGCTTGCGCAGCTCGTCGAGGGTCAGGACGCGACGGGGAGCCACGAAGGGCGGGGTGTAGCGTTCCATATTGTAGCCGGCGCGCAGGACGGTGACGCCGCCCTTGCGAGGGGCCACGAAGGGCGCCAGCTTCTTGCTGCCGTCACGGAACTCGACGAGCACGTCGTCGGTGGCGAAGATGTCGCTCGCGTCGTTGGTGGGAAAGTAGCGGTCACGCAGGAAGGTCGCAGCAGGGGTGAGCTGCTGCACGGCCATGAGCAGCGTGTGGGTGTCGTAGAAGTTAAAAGGCATTTTGTTGTCCTCCTTCTCTTAGTATTCGATGGCGTCGGAGAGCAGGATGCCGGCCTTGCGCAGCTCCTCCTCGTCGGTCGCCTTCAGGGTGTAGCCGCTTGCGACGGCCAGCTTGTTGCGGGCGAAGTGGCCGGTGCGGTATGCCAGCGCGGTCGCGTCCGCAGCGGTGCCGACTTCCACGTCCTCGGCGAGGATGCAGTTGGCGGTCAGGGTTTCGTTGGTGGTCGCGGTGGAACCGAGGATCACCAGCTTGCCGTCGCCGGCGGTGCCGGCAGACAGGGCCAGCACGGTGCCGCGCTTATAGGTGGCCGCGGCGGTGGCCTCCTTGCGGATGGTCACGGTAAACACGTCGGCGACGGGCTCGTTGGCAACGATCAGGCCGTCATAGCCGACGCTGCCGATGTTTTCGTCCAGTCTCTTGCTCATTACTTCTTACCTCCGTTCTGAGACTTGGTGGAGTTGTAGAGGCCGACGATGGCGTCCACCTTTGCCTTGTCGTCGCTTTCGCTGCCTTCTTCGCCACCGTTAGGGGCAGCGCCGACGCCGGCAGCGCCGGACTCGTCGTTGTCAGCCTTGGCGTCCTTCAGGTGCTTGGCACCGAGGGCCGCCTGCTTCTGCATAGCCTTGAGCGCGAGCTGTTCAGCGGTGCAGGGGGTCTCGCCGTACTTGGCGTCCCTGACGAGCTGCGCGTCGCCCACACTTGCGGCGATGCTGTCGATGGCCTCGATGCGGGCGCGCTCCTGCGTTCTGGCAGTTTCGGCCGCCTGCTGCTCGATCTGAGCCACGACGTCGGGGTGCTGTGCTCTCATTTCTTCGAGGGTCATGGTCTTGTTGTCCTCCTTCTTGGGGCCGTCGTTCTTGGCGGCCGCGTTTTTATTTCCAGCCGCAGGGGCGGCGTGGATGCTGTTGTCGATGGGGATTGTCCCCGGGATGTGTCTGAAGCCCTTGACGTCGTGCCGGATGCCAGCGACGAGGAGCACCTTCTTGTCGGCGCTCAGGGTGACGTCGGGGCCTTCGTCTGTGAGCAGGGTGTCGGCAAAGCCGTTGTCAATGGCCTCCTGCCCGACCATCCACGTCTCGCGGGTCATCATGCTGCGGAGCTGGTCGACCTCGATGCCGGTCTTGGCGTGGTAGATCTCCGCGATGGCCCGCTCGCTCGCGTCGAAGTCCTTCTGGAGCTTCTTCAGGTCTGCGAGTGTGTAGTAGTCGTAGAGCAGCCCGGCGACGCCGTGGATCATCACCATGCTGCCGGGATAGACCTGCACCTCGTCACCTGCGCAGGCGATGACACTGGCCGCGCTGGCCGCGATGCCTTCCACGACGACGACCTTGTGGCCGGTCAGGCCCTTGATGGCGTTGTGGATGGCGATGCCGGTGTAGAGGTCGCCGCCGCAGCTATTGATCTTGATGGTGATATTGCTCTTGCCCTTGACGGCCGCGAGATCCTCCATGAAGCTCTCGGGCGCGATGTAGAGGCCGGGCTCGGGCTCGCCCGTCCACCAGTCCACAGGCTGACGGCTCACGACGTCGCCGTAGAGGGTGATCTCGCCCTCGTCGTCGCCGATGCTGGCGACGTTCCAGAACTTGATCGGCGTGCCCGCAGTCTGAGGCCCGGCGCAGAGCCGGGGAGTGTTATGCGTTCTCATGCTTGTCTCCTTCCTTGATGCTTTTGATGGCCTCGGCGACGATCGCCTCCCGCAGAGATGCGGAGATCGTGCCGCTGGCTGCTGTGCTCTGGTCGACCTGCCCCTGCGCTGCGCGCAGCTTCTCGTTTTCCCGAGCGAGCTGGTCGACGTTGGCGTCCCACTGACCGCCGTTGAGTCGGATGGTCGCCTGCTCTCTGGTCGTGATGCCTTCGCCGATGGCGAGGATCTCGGCCGTGATCTCCTTCGTCGGGTCGAGCTGTCCCTGAGAGGGGCCGATCCACTCGGCGCCGAGGTATGCGGCGCGGATCGCCGGATCTGCGAAGAAGCCCGGGGCGCTGATGCGGCCGCGGGCGACGGCTTCAGAGAGCCAGATCTCATATACCGGCGTGCAGAAGTCATCGACAAACCACTTGCGCCTCATGCGAAACGCCTTCCACGCCTCCATCAGGGCGGCGCGGCTGGCGCTGTACGAGCTGTTGAAGCTCTTGAGCAGAAGGTCGGCCGGGATCTCGAGCGCGGCGCCCACCTGTTCACAGATGGCGCGCAGGAAGGTGTTGAAGCCACTGGCCGGCCGCTTGGGGTCTGCAAAGGTCACGTCCTCGCCGGGCTCCATGATGTTGATCTGGCCGGGGCCCATCTCGTACTCATTAGGATCTCGGCTCACCTCCGGCAGGCTGCTCCCGACCTCGTTGAACGGGTTGTCGCCGGCGCCCGCCTCGGTCTTGATGAAGGCCGTGAAAAACGACTCGACGACCGCCGCAGTCAGCTCGCTCTCGGTGTAGCGGCGAAGCTGGAGCAGGGGCTCGATGACCTGCGCGAGATAGCTGACGCCGCGGTATTGATCCGGGCGCTCGCTCTCCATGATGTGCAGGATGTTCGGCAGGCCAGTCCGCTCGCCGTATGCCTGAACACGGGCCCACGTCGTCGTCGTGCTGCCGAGCTCGAAGGGGTAGGTGCTGCGGATGTGGTACGCCTCGATCTGGCCGTCGTCGTTCACCTCGACGCCGTCGTAGATGGTGTTGCCGTTGGCCGCCTTGCCGGTGGTCAGCAGCATCGGGGTGATGATGCCGGAGGTCGTTGGCGTGGCGACTCGGTCGGCCTCGATCAGGTGCAGGCGTAGCGAGTAGGGCGTGAGCTGCGTCGGCTCGTACTGCTTCACGACGGCGAACACGTCGCCGCTGACCAGCCACGAGGAGAGTGCGAGCTGCTGCATGGCTGCGAAGTTGTTGACGCCGGTGGCGTCGCACGCCCTTTTGTTCTCAGACCAGAGAGCGAACTCACGCTCGGCCTGAGCCTGCCATGCGTCGGCGGCCTCCTGCGTCATGCCGAGCGCCTCGCGGTCGATCCGGCTCTTGAGCTGGAGGCCGATGCCGACGACGTTGGTGCGGTTGGTGCGGATGGCAGAGGTGGCGATCGGGGCCGCCATGTAAAGCATCCGGGCACGCTGCCGCAGGGTGTAGTTGTTTGCGTCGATGTCCTCCTTCGGGCTGCCGCTCATAGCTCTGAAGCCCTTGGTCGCCTTCTTGTGCCAGCTCGCGCCGGCGTCGCCGTAGCCCTTATTCACAGGGCGCGGCTGCTGCCGCCTGTTCTGTGGGCGGCTTCTGCTTTTTCTTTTGCTGATGGTGCTCACCTCCTTCATGGTGAAGATGGCCGAGTCGGGAGAAAAGGAGCGAAAACTCCCGGCGTCGGCCTATGAAAAAAGCCCCTTTCGGGGCTTCTTTCACCAGTCTCGGGGCACTACTCCCACAGCTTTTCGCGGCTTCTCGCCGTTCAGTGCGGCCTCGAGGGCTTCGATGTCTGCCTCAAGCTGTTTGATGGCGGCCCGGATGGATCCGAGGTCGGTGTTGTAGCGGGCCAGATTGCGCGAGCCGATGCCGTAGCTCTGGACGCCTCCGTCCAGCATCTCGGCCTCTCGCTTCAGGTAGAGCTCCAGCCGGTTCCTCTTGATGGAGAGCTGGCACTCGATTTGTTCGCGGGTCTTTCTCATTGTGGTGTGTCCTCCTTACCAGGCGTCGAAGGCGTCGGCCCGGTTGTGCCGTTGCCGCTGCCGTCGCTGTTGCGGGGCCTTCGGTTTTTCCTCCAGTCCTTGCAGGCGGCGCTCGATGGCGTCCATGTCGGGGTTGATGATCTTGAGGCCGGCGTTGGCGTAGTCGCGGCAGTCGAGGGCCTCGTTGCGGTTGTGCCCGGGCAACTTCTCCCACGCCCAGCGGTCGCCGCGGCGCGTGTGCGTGAGCACCAGCTTCTCGGAGAGGAGCCCGTTGAAGAAATTGAGGTCATAACCGGCGTCGGGGTGCCGGTTGAAATGGCAGTATTTTGGCCCGGGCTCCTGCACCTTCAGATTAGCCATGATTGTCGCCTTGCCGGCGTCGACGCCGATGGTGTAGAGCCAGCAGGTGATCCGCTTGTTGTCGCGGATCGGCACCTTGCTTGGGGGCGAGACGAAGGGGATGCCGTCGCCGCCCTTGCCCTTGATGGCAAAGACGCGCTTGCCGACACGGGCCCGGCACGCCTCATAGACCTCTTGGGTGAAGTGGCCGCCGGAGTCGACGCAAGTGATGGAGATCTTCAGGCCGCGGCCGTTTTTGAACTTGTAGACGTGGTCGACCACGTCATCGAGCCGCTGCCAGACCTCCGGGGTGTCTGGTCGGCCCATGATGTAGCCCTTGACGATGCCCCATGTCTCGCCATACTTCCCGTGACCGACTACCTCGTATTCGAGGCGGTTGTCCTGAGTGTCGACGCCGCAGGTCAGCACGAGCACGCCGTCAGGCAGCTCCACAGGGGTGCCGTCCGGGCGGGTGCCATAGTCCTCACGGCGGGCGAGCATGGTGTCCTCGTCCTCGAGGTCGCCGCGATCTTCCCACAGTTGGCCGAGCAGGGTGTTGTAGACGACCTTGAGGCGTTGCGGGTCATCCTTGGCGTCGAGGAACTTGAGGACGATCTTCTCCCACGGAGTCCACGGGCTCGAGAAGGCATTGAGCCAAAAAGAACGGACGCCCTTCTTGTAGGCGTCCGGGTTGTCGGCGATCCACTTGGCCGGCTGCTTTCGCATGACGTCCTCGGGGATCAGGCAGCCGCAGGCCGGGCAGCTCCACGAGACGCCGCTCTTGAGGCTCCACGACTTTTTCCCGCGGATCCTCTTGGCCTCCGGGTCGAAGTGGATATTGTCGAACACGATCTCGCTGTACTCCCCGCACTCGGGGCAGCGGTGGCACCAGCGTTCCTGTGTGCCTTGGTAAAAACTCGTTTCGATGTTGCTGTTGCCCTTGATGGTCGGAGTTGAGACTTCGACCGCCTTGGCGTTGTAGAATGTGGCCTGACGTGCTTCGGCCAGCGTCCACGGGTCGCCCTCGGTGCCGGCGCTGGTCGCCCAGCGGTCGCGCTCGTCGCCGATGATATAGCGGGCAGGCGTGGAGGCCAGAGCCGAGGCGCTGTTGGAGCCGGTCAGGGTGAGCATCCCGCCCGGGAACGACTTCTGGAGGATTGTGTTGCCGCTGTCCTTGGCCTTGACGTCGTGCACCTTCGCCTTCAGGGGTTTGCTGTCGCGGATCATAGGGGCCACGCGGAGGCGGCTGAACTTCCGGGCGTCGTCGATGGTCGGGTGGACGTAGAGGATGCTGCCGGGGTCTTGGTCGATGATGTAGCCGATGATGTTGAGCTCGAGCTCAGACTTGCCGACCTGAGAAGCGGCCACCATGACTATTTTGTGCACCTTCGGATCCGTAAAGGCCCGCATGGGCTCCTCGAGGTACGGGGTGCGCTTGGTACGCCACGGGCCGGCCTCGGCTGAGCTTTCCGGGGAGAGGCGGCGGTGCTTGTCGGCCCACTCGTCCACGGTCAGGCTCTCAGGTGGGGCGAAGCGTTTGACCGCTCCGGCGATGGCGGTATTGAGCTTCGCGGCGGCTTTTTTAGTCGTCCGCGTCATCGGCGAGCTGCTCGCTCCAGCCTTCCCGATCCCTTACTCGCCGGGCGTACACCTCGGGATCGTATTTATAACCGGCCAGCTCCGTCAGGATCTTGTAGACCTCTGTGCGGATGATCTCAGACGCCTCGGCGGGTGTTGCTGCGCCGGTGACGTCGACGGCCAGACGGCCCGGCAGGGCCACGAGCATCGACCTGATATTGTAGACGAGGTCGGTCATCACAGCCTCGACGTCCTCGCTGCGGTGCATGGTGCCCTCGAGCTCACTGAGCTGGAGGGCGGCGATGTCTGCCTTGCTGCGCTTGAGGTCAGCCTCAGCCTCCAGACGTCGGCCCTCGATCTCGCTGTCCTTCTTCGACGGCTCCCGGCCGTTGGCCTTGGCCGTCAGGTATCGGATGTACCTCTGGATCGTCGGCAGCAGGTCATAGCGGTTGGCGTTGCCTTCCTTGACCGCGGCGATGACGCCATCCTTGGTGAGCTGCTGCACTCGGCGGGGCGTCATGTCGAACAGGGCCGCGATGGTCTTGCTGTCGACGAGCTTATTGTTGGTTGGGTTCGGCATGGCGTTCCCTCCTTTCTGCCGCTCGGGCGAAACGAAACGGCCCGAAAAAAATTTTTCCCGGCTGCGCGTTTTTTGGGCTCGCCAGCACCGCAGGCCGGAGAGGGCCGTCACAGTACCTTCGGCGCGCCGCCGCGTGCGCGGAGGCATCTGCGAGGCGCTGTGCTGCGCTCTGTGTGCATTTGGTGGTGTGGGCCGGGCTCGGTGTTGGGTGCCGTGGTTTGTCGCCCTGTGGGCCGCTGCGGGCTATTTCCCGAGGGTGCGGTCGAGGTTGTGCTGGAGGCGCTTGGCCGTCTCCTCTTGGAGCCGGGTCATTATCTTCTCATTGGTGCGCTCGCTGGTTATCATGGATGGCACCGAGATGGTTGTGAACTTCTTGATGTCGGTGCGCGTCCGGCTCATTCGCTGGAATGGAATGGCGCTGACGCCGCCGGCCTTGGTGTTGCCCGTCCCCATGAGGATGTTGTGCGATCGCTCGGAGTACGGGCCGCCCGGGGTGCGGGTGTTCAGG
>CAUGKA010000006.1 GCA_959599615.1 uncultured Collinsella sp.
TACCGAATTTTGGCGAGGTCTTGCCTGGCCAGGACCACGTTGTAAACGTTTATCTTTATTATGAGGGATCGGATCAGGCCGTCTACACCAATAATCTTGCGAATCTGACCAAGACCAATAAGGTCACCGTTGAGTTCGCTGCTACTCCCAACGGAAACAACTAATCAAGCGGGATGGCATATCTGCTGACTTTGGGGCGGGGTCTTTCGGCTCCGCCCTTTTTTGAAAAGAAGGTAGGTGAAAGATGAATATATGCGGAATGAAAAAACAATTCAGGATTGCAGCCATTTCGGTTGTAATGGCTGCTGTTGCACTCGGATCGGCTACGTATGCGTGGTTTGTCACCAACTCTACGGTTAAAGCAACTACAGGTAGTATTAGCGCTCAGACAAACGGAATGGTTCTCCAGATTGTCTCCGGAGATATGCCCAATCATGAGGACAACCGCGAAGCGCTGACGACGGCATCTGCTGTTGGAAATCAAATCAGCCCCTCTTCAACGGATAACGCGAAGTCATGGTTTGTGCCCGCCACCTGGAGCAATACGATGGTCAGCTCTTATAAAGAAGCCAGTACCAATGAAAAGGGTCTCTACAGTCAAGGTGGCAACTCGTATTACGCATTTGCGGTGGGAAACTACACCGTCTATACGGTTAAGGAAACCGGACGTGCCGATGTCTATTTGAATCCTGACAACCCCTTAGTTGTTACGCCTTCAGCGGGGGCTTCGGAAAACTGGTTCAATAAGATTAAGGGATCCTTGAGGGTCGGTATTGTTGTCGACGATGACCTTAAGTTCGTCTATGCTCCGACTCAGCCATCTTCTACCGAAACTGGCAACGATGTTAATGCCACCATGGGCTGGAGCTGCGTTGCTTCGGCGGGGAATACGACCCAAGTAGCAAGTTACATGCACTTGTATGCCGACAATCTTGTTGACCAGCAGAATGGTAACTGGGCAGCCGCAAAAAACGGCACTCTATATGATAAGCCGGCTGGGCAAAACGGTAAGGCCATCGCCACGAATGTTGGCTATAACGGCACTCATATAAAGGTCGTCATCTGGATGGAGGGCACGGATTCAGATTGTGTAAATGTGTCCGATTTGGATGATGCCCAGAAAGCAAATCCAACGTTTAATGTCACGCTCAATTTGGTTGGCGTAGCGACTGAATAGTCGGTCAAAATAATCGCAGCAGTGTAATTAAAGACGAGGGCCAGTTCAATCAAGAACTGGCCCTCGTTTGTTTATGCCAAAAGCGCTTTGGCTACAGCCCGTACACTTCAACCATGGCTTCTCCGATGCGATGGGGGACACCCGTGACTAGGGCATTGCCCATGCAGAAGGCTCGATGCCCATCGGTCATGCCGGTGTCCGTCCAGCCTTTTGGGAATCCCTGTAGCTGATCGAGCTCGTCGGGGACAAGGCGGCGGAAGCGACCGTCGGGGCACTCGATAACATGCTTAAAGCGGCTGGCTCCCGTGCCGCCTTCGCCCGTAAGAATCGTGCGGCTCGGCTTGTCGGTGGCGTCCGGGAAGCTCATGGCTCCCTCGGAATACGTATACGTAAAGCCCGTCTTCTTGTTGGTGCGCTCTTCGCGTTTGCTGCCCTTGAGGTAGCGCCAGTCGGGAAGCTTTTCGTCAGAGATGTAGAACTGTTCCGGAACATTCGCCTCGTCAACAAGCACATCGCCAAGTACGCGGCGCTCGCCGTGGTAGTCCTCGGTGAAGTCGCACGTCAGAACGTGGCAGCCCTGCATGACGCCGGCGTTCTTGAACTGCGATGTCTTTTGACCAACGCCAAAGCGAGTCGAGTTCTCGTAAGGATCGGGCAGGACATCGAGCTCGGCCATTTCGTCAGGATAGATGGCGGGGAAGGCCTTCGCCATAACGCCGTTGTGCATGCGATCGGTAAGCTCGACCTTGCCGGCGTTCTTCTCGCAGAAGATATAAACGCGCTTGCGGCGCTGGGGAAACCCGTATTCCGCAGAGTTGACTACACGCCATTCGACGGTGTAATCGAGATCGGCGAGGCAGCTCAAGATGATGGCGAAGTCACGACCGCGTTGAGATGCAGGCGACTTGAGCAAACGGTCAACATTCTCAAAGAGGCCGAAGCGGGGCTTCTTCATCTCGAGGAAGTGATAGATGTCCCACCACAGGACACCCTTCTTGCCCTCGATGCCGTGCGCTTGATTGAGCGGACGTGCAACAGAGTAGTCCTGGCAAGGGAAGCCGCCGACGACCATTTGCACGTCGGGGATTTCAATTTCGCCGGCCTCAGCTTGCTCCAAAACCTTATTGATATCTTCATTGACTACGGAATCTTCGCCAAAGCGGTCCATGTAGCAACGTGCCGCAAACTGGCGAGACTTGGTTCCGGGCGGCTCCCACTGGTTGGCCCAAATGGTATGGAAGGGGCCGGCGGGCTTCATGAAAAACTCGGGATGACGCGGGTCGGCATAGCCTTCAAGACCCAGACGAAATCCGCCGACGCCCGCAAAAAGCTCGGCAATGTTAATCTCAGACACGTTTCTCCAATCGCTGCTGTGTCCGTTTATGGTGCTCACAACAATAACCGATCGAGCGGACAAGATCAAGACCTCAATTTCATGGAGGAATATGCTGCCCTGAACTACCATGAGGTTAACTGCGACGTTCGGAGGTACCCCATGTCCAAGAAGCACCTCGACTTCAAGCGCATGCTTGACGATACCGATTTTTCTGACCCCTCAAGTATCGAGCGCTACGCTGCCAATCTCGACGGGATGACTTTTCGCGATATCCTCGAGCTCGGTATTGCGCCGGAAGGGGAGAGTGCGCCCAAGGACTTTGGTTCCAAGAAGTATAAGGGCGGTATGGGCACTCTTATCGAGGAGCGATACTTTGGCTACAAGGCCAACAGCGATGATCGACCGGATTTTCCCGAGGCGGGCGTCGAGCTCAAGGCTACGTGCTTTGATGTGCTCAAGGATGGTCGCAAATCCGCCGGTGAACGTCTTGTCTTGACGATGATTCCCTACGACCGTCCCGTTTCTCTCGACTATGAAAGTTCGCATCTCAAGACCAAGCTCAGCAATATCCTGCTGATTTACTACGGCCGCGATCGTTCCATCGATAAATACGACCAGCGCATTGAGCGCGCGGTCATGGTTCGTCTGCCCGAAGAGGACATGAAGATCATTCGAGCCGACTACGAGAAGATCATTTCGTACATTCAGGATGGTCGCGCGGACGAGCTATCGGAGGGCATGACCACCTACTTGGGCGCCTGCACAAAGGGTGCAACCGAAGCGACGATGTGGGTTGACCAGTATTACGAGTATTTCAATACCGATACGGGTGAGATTGAACGTCGTCGCGCAAAGCGTCGCGCTTTTTCACTCAAGCGCTCGTACATGGACTATGTACTTCACACCTATGTTCTCGGTGCCCCGCGTGTCGGCGAGAGCATCGTTCAGGCTGGCGACGAGTCCGTTGATTTCGAAAGCTATGTAACTGGACTTATCGAGCGACACTATGGCGAAACCGATCGCCAGATTGCGGAGCAGTACGGCCTGGAGTATACGGGCAACAAAGCGCAATGGACAACGCTCGTTTATCGCATGCTCGGCATTAAAAGTAACGCCGCTGAGGAGTTCGTTAAGGCTGGGATTAACGTCCGCGCTTGTCGCGTTAATAAGAGGGGACACATCGAGCAGGCAATGTCTTTCCCTCCGTTTGAGTTTAAGCAGTTAATCAACGAGGATTGGGAAACGTCTTCCTTTCGTGCACGCCTTGAGACCAGCCGTTTCTTCTTCGTCGTGTTCCGTGAGGACCACGAGGGGGAGTGGCGCCTTGACCGCTGCCTATTCTGGGCAATGCCGGCAAACGAAATCGAGGGCCCCGCAAAGGCTTGCTGGGATGAGACGCGAAAGGTCATTCGCGAGGGCGTTGAGCTCAATCCGTATCGGGATGCAAGCGGAAAGCTCAAAGTGACCAACAACCTACCCGGCATGGCCGACAATCCAATCGTTCACGTTCGTCCACATACGTCGAAAGCTGCGTACAGATTCGCCGATGGAACTGAAGTCGGCGATATTACGAGGAACGCCTACGAGCTGCCCGACGGACGCTGGATGACCAAGCAATCGTTCTGGTTCAACAAGGGCTATCTGGAACATATTCTGGGGCTGTAGCCTTCGAGTCGGCAATTCAACTACCTACGCATGCTCGATTTTCGAGGATAACTGGACTCGATTTTCGAGTTTTGCCCTACAGGTAAATCCCCTCGCACAGGGTCTTGTGGAACTGGGTGTGGTGGTCGCGGGCCCAGGTGAAGAGCGCCTGGTCAAAGTTGCTCTGACTGGTGGGGATGCCGTAGACGCCGGCGACATCCACGCGCACGAACTCCAGCGCGGGCAGCTTGTTGATGGTCGTGAGCGCAAACGGCGACGTGGGCTCCTCGAACAGGTAATGGCTGCCTTGCAGCGCGCCACAGGCGGTGCAGGTGCTGGCGAGCGATACGGTTTTGGTGGTGCGCGACGTTACGGGCTTGTAGCCGCAGCGCTCGCGCAGGTAGTCGCGGATCTTGGCCGGCACGCAGCCCAGCGCGGGAACGATGGCTATGGCGTTGGCGCGGGCGGTGTCGATCGCGATGTGGCCCGCGTCGTCCATGGCGGGCGCAGCGCCGGGCGCGGCCTTGCTGCCCGAGTCCTCGGCCAACCGATACGGAATGCCAAAGGCCGCGACCGTCGTCTGCTCGTGGCACTTCCAACATTCGCGCTTGCCAAGCACCAGATAGATGTAGGGCGCGCTGGGGTTGGAACGATCCACGCCGGGCAGCCACGCGGCAAAGGGCTCGGGGTTGACGCCATCGGGCACGTACCAGATCTTCTTGACCCGGTCCCACTTGGCGCCCAGGGCCTTGGCCTGGTCTTTGTGCGAAAAGGGAACATCGAGCTCGGTGCGCATGGCGGCTCCTTTGTGCGGCTTGCGGTGCATGTGCTCCAAGGATACCCCAGCGGCGGACGTCCGATGCATGCCGACGGAATTGCTGATGTTCTTGCTGTTGGCCGCGGCTGTTTGCGAACGCGACGGTGCCGTTGGGGCATTGCTATAAGTCAGCAAATGAGCAATTTGGCCGTCCAAGCAGTCGCAAAGCAAAATGGAAGTCCCGCGCCGTCAAGCAGTTTTGCCACTGCTGCACTACATAACCACAGTTAAACGCGGCAATTCGCTCTTGTACAGTCTTAACCGTGATCACACGTCATTAGTAGCTCAGAGGTTAGGGCGGTGACTGAATGGCTCGGTACAAAGGCGAGAATAGGCCATGGGAAGGAGCCTCTCGGCTGCTCGCAAATCCGGCGCGCGGACGTGAAGGTGTGCGAGACCCCCTAAGCACGTGGCCGAGATTGGCGGGTGGAGCCTGCGCCAAGTCCAGAAGTGGTGTGCGGACGGGACGCTCCCCGCGATGATGATCGGCGGCACCTGGGCGATCAGCGGGCAGAAAATCTGCGACATGCTCGGCATTGAGGACTAGCGATGCCTATGGAAGCATTCAAGGAAAATGACACCGGTGACCGTATACTTGGCGGCGGGGCCACCGGCGGCGAGTGGACAGGCCGGGGGCCTGTCGTGGCTGCATCTTACAGCTCGGTCACGGGGAGCGCCGCCTCGCAGCTCGATTGCGGGGTGAGCCAGCATGAACGATAAGGAGAAGGCCGACTTGGCGTTCCTCTCTATGGAGCCGCCCAAGAACTACGAGACTTGGAAGAACATCGGCATCAGCTACGAGGCCGCTGGAGGCGACCACGACACGTTCCTTAGCTGGTGCTCCCACGACCCCGAGAAGTACGACGAGGCCGTTACCCGCAAGCTCTTCGAGCATGTGGACGAGGGCGGTAGGATCACGGCGGGCACGCTCTTCTGGCATGCGGCGAACGCAGGCTGAAAGAGCACGGGCGACCATACAAGCGGAGCGCTTTGCACGGCCTCCGGCGGCCAGGACCTCTCCGGATTGCCGTACTTGGAGCAGGCGATCAAGCAAATCGAGGCCAAGGCGTTTTACCTGCACTTCTGCTGTTTACGGGAAGCAAACAGCCGTTCGGTGACGTTTTCAAGCTCAGGTCTCCAATCCCTCTGATTGCTGCTAATCTATAAAGTTAGCGAGTTGAATTCTTTTCGAGTTTGTGACGCTCGCATACGGTCATTCTAGGACGCCGAAGGGGTGATTGCGATGAGCGTTGATAGTTCCACGGAGGATAAGGCTCAGAGCGCCTCCATTGGTGCTGTGGATTTGTTTTGCGGGGTCGGGGGCCTGACCTACGGTTTACGCACCGCTGGCATCGATGTGGTGGCTGGGTTTGACCTCGATTCCTCTTGCCAGTACGCCTACGATGCGAACAACGGCAAGGACAAGTTCATCTGCAAGAACATCGCCGAGGTCACCGGGGAGGAAGTCAAGGAGCTCCTGAAGGACTTTGACATCAAAGTCTTGGTAGGGTGCGCTCCTTGCCAGCCCTTCTCGAAGCACCGCAAGGACAAGAAGCATCGCGAGAAGCACAAGGACTGGGGGTTGCTTGCGCAGTTTGGGAGGCTTGTACGTGAAGTGCAGCCAGATTACGTGTCCATGGAGAACGTGCCCGAGCTCGAGAAGGAGAGCATCTTCTCTGGTTTCTTGAACACGCTTAAGGAGTCCGGATACTCGGTGGAATACAGCGTCGTAAAGGCTGAGGAGTACGGTGTGCCCCAGCATCGGCGGCGATTGATTCTGCTAGCTTCTAGAAATGGGTCCATCAGCTTGATTGACCCTACGAATGATAACGCTCATGCTGTTACGGTTCGGCAGGCAATAGGTGCGCTGCCTGCCGTGAGCGCTGGCGGCTCTTGCAGGGGGGACTCTCTGCAAACGGCGTCGGCGCTATCAGAACTAAACTTGAAGCGCATTAAGGCTTCGACGCCTAATGGCACGTGGCGAGATTGGCCTGAGGATCTGAGGCTTGATTGTCATAAAAAGGCTGCTGGCCAAACGTACCCTGCGGTCTACGGGAGGATGGCTTGGGACGAGACGTCCCCAACTATAACTACGCAGTTCTATATGTACGGTACGGGCCGGTTTGGGCATCCAGAGCAAAATCGAGCCCTAACCTTGCGTGAGGGTGCCGTCTTGCAGAGCTTCCCGCAGGATTACAAGTTCATTAGGCCTGGCGAGAAGATCAGCAAGAAAGCTGTGGCACGGCATATTGGAAACGCCGTGCCACCAAAGCTCGGCGAAGCGGTTGGCAAAAGCATAATTGCCGCTTGCGTACACTAGCCCTCTTCTGATTCGGTCATACCGCGCCGATATTCACCGGCGTTGAGGTAGGTCGAAACATCCTTGCGGAGCTGCATCAAAAATGAGTCAACATGATTGACTAGCTCCGCAAGCTCCGATGTTGTCACCTGATTGCTTGCTTCTGCAAACGAAATTGATCCATGAGCTAGGTCATTCCGTCGATTCTTGATGTCTTTAAGCTCGCTCTTAATCTCATCCCTCTTGCAGTTCGCTATATCATCATGAATCGATATTCCGTGGTCATCAAAGAGCTTGAGGATTTTGTCTGCATCTAGATTTCCACCGGCGATGGTGTTCCGAACGCTGAATTGAAGTACGTTATTTTTAACAGCATGATCAAGCAACCTCTTGCTTATGGACTCGACAGTACTATTGCTGGCTTTTGGGTCGCTCAACCCGTTATACATTTGGGTATGGTGCCAAATCGATTGAAGCTTTTCGGAAACCTCAGCGTAGCCGCAACCCTCGTCCTTTACTCTGTCGTAAATCGCCTGCATGAGATTAGTGACTGAGTACTCAATGATGTTGTAGATCATAAGCTTGACGTTGGAGCGGATGACACTGGAAACGAGGGTCACATCTGGTGTCGATGAGGGCAGGCCACTGGGATTTGCCTTTTCAGCGATTTCGTACGCTCCTCGCATTACAGCATTGTAGCGCGCGCCCTCTGCACCTTGGTCAAGCGAATCGAGCAGGGTCGCGAGCGTAATCATGCTCTTGGTCTCACCAAGGCGGTCGTTGTAGACCTCTTCGTACCCCAAGTTAAAGTCATTGGAATCCATAAGGTTTACCGCTCCGCCTTCAGCTTGTTGGCAACGAAATCAATGCGAGCTTTCAACTTGGCCTTTACGTTTGCCGAGTCTGACCGCACAAGGGTCTGGAACTCTTCGCAATCAACCCAAGACATGTCTTTGCGCGAAAGGTCCTTGTCCTCCGACAACGCCACGGCAACGCCGACCGCAATAGCTTCGAAACGCGCATGAGGAGTCGTTTTTCCTGTCGGTGTCTTTTTGAAACCCCTGTCTCCCAAGCACTTCTCAACGTATTCCAACATTTCTTTGAAGCGAGCGACGAGTTCATTGCGCTTGTCAGGTGACTCGGCAAGCTCGATGTTCATGCGATTCGTGTATTCATCCAGGTAACTAGCAACGCGGTCTTTGTAACCCTCGAAATCTGGGTAGCCGTCTGCATAGGCGAAGAAACGAGTGACAAGTTCCATGTCATCGTAGTGTTTGCGCGCCGTCTCGCTTAACGGGGCAAGTTTTATAAAGAGCGGATCTTTGGAGAGCTCGCTTACTAGTTTTGTAAAATCGCCGCCCATGGAGCCACGGCGAATTTCTTGCGATTTGAGCTGCTTGCCCGATGAATTGATACGACGAAAAATCTCCTGTCGGACGTCAAAGGTGGTCCCTTCCTCAAGGTAAACCACTCGAAAGCTCGCGTTATCGAATCTTCTTTGTACTTCTATGGGAAGTTCTGAATAGGTCTTTCCGTTGACAGATGTAAGGATGTCTAGATTGCACAAGGTTAAATCGCCTCTGGCAAAGTTCACCAAGGCGTTCATCCTTTGCGCTCCATCAACGATTTCCGTTCTGCCATCTTCAGCATCGGCAAAGAACATGTAGGGAATGGGCAGGCCAATCAGCACAGACTCAATAAAGTAGCTGCAGTCAACGTCCGTCCAGACGAAGTTCCGTTGATAGTCAAGCGGAATGTAGAATGCATCAGCATTGAACTTATTGATGAGGTATTCCGCAACGTATTCGCGAGTGCTGAATCGCACATCCTTTTTCTTGTCGCGAATCTGTTCGGAAATCTCGATCGTCTCACTTTGTTGATCAGTCAATCGCCTTCACCTCAATCTATAGCAGGACGAAGCCAACTTAGGTCTGACTGGCTGTGGGATGTGAAGTCCTCTCCCATAACCAATGCTGCACTCTAATGATAACAGCAGATGCCTGGCATTAGAGTCGTGCCCCTCTGCCACTTTGTGACGTCCGTCTAGGCTGCTCGTATCGAGTAACTGGGCGGGCGCCTTGTTGTGCCTGCCGCGATTTGAAAGCAGGATACATGGACGGTGAGACTCATGGCGACGAGGCGGCGAAGGTCGAGCTCGCGGAAGGGCAAGAGGACGCGAGGTCGGCAGAGGTGGCGGACGCCCTTCGCTCGGAGATCGAAGCGGTGGAGGGCGCAGTAGCCGACGAGCGCGTGGAGTACTGAGCTCAGGCTCGCTGGGGCGCGGAGCGTCAAGGCCGCGCGTGCCCTTCTCGACGAACGCGGGGGCGACGTGGGCGCGCTCAAGGAGGCGGAGCCCTGGCTCTTCTCGGTCCCCCCCCGCGCCCGCTGGGACCACGGGGCTGCCAAACGCGGGAGCCGCTGTTTGTGTCGACGACAAACTGAACATTGTGGCGCGACCAAATTGAGCACTTTGGCAAACACGCCGCGTTAACCTATCCCACCGCCTTGCCGAGCATGAGCGTCGCCTCCATACGGTGACTCGCGCCGGTGAACTCGACCAGGCGGCCGTGGTGGACGATGCGGTCGATCATCGCCGCCGCCATCTTGTCGTCCCCCAGGACCGTGCCCCACTTGCTGAACTCAATGTTTGTGGTGATGACCAGGCTGTGCCTCTCGTAGCAGTCCGACACCCCCTGGAACAGCAGCCTCGCGCTGTCGAGGTCCAGCGGCACGTAGCCGAACTCGTCCAGGATGACCAGGTCGTTTCTGGCGATGTCCCTCATCGCCGCCTTTTGGGATACATTTGGGATACAGCGCTATATACAAGAAACCGGTCTACCGCATTTCCGCAGGTAGACCGGTTGAACAATTGGTGGGCGTTAGAAGATTTGAACTTCTGACCTCTTCCGTGTCAGGGAAGCGCTCTCCCCCTGAGCTAAACGCCCGATCAAGGGTGCGCGAGTGCGCAGGGAATAATATAACGGAGCTCCCGCCCAGTGGCAAGAACTATTTTTTAAAAAGCGGCGATTTGCGACCCTATTCGCCCCGATGCAGCGCGAAGGGCACGCGAAATATTCCGTTTGTACCCTCGATGAACTGCACGTTCGCGTAAAATAACTCTATTATGGGCAAATGGTGTCCAGGCTGTTTACAACACGGCATCTGGGGGAGGGGCATGTCGGACGCGCGTTCGCTGCAAAAACAGTTCAATCGCATGCTCGCCATGTTGCTGGTAGCCCTTGCTGTTGCCGGAGCCGTAACGTATGCCTGGTACATCTACAACGCCAACCGCCATATCACCGACGTCAAGATGGCCGCGGGCACGGGTGTGACCTTCCTAATCTCTAACGAGTACGACGGCGAGTACAAGACCAACGCCGGCCTGAGCTTTGCGGGCCTGCTCGATCCCGTCTCGACCGACAACGTGCTCAACGGCTTCCAAAAGGTAACGGGCTTTACCGGCGGAACCACGCAGGACTCGCTGTTTGCCAGCATGTTTGGCACGGCCGAACATTCCGACTACTACAAGACCTCCCTGTACCTGGCCACCAACTCGGCCGCAACCGACGTGTACCTGTCGGGCATCGACTTTACCGAGCAGGATCCGGCAAACCCCATCTCCACCGCCCTGCGCGTGGGGCTGGTCGCCTATGCTCCAGGGCAGGGCGATGCCGTTACGGGCCAGTACGTCTTTGAGGTCTCGGGCGAGCACAATCCCCAGGCGCGCTACAACACGCTTGATGGCAAGGATGCCGACGAAAACGAGCAGAACCACCTGGTGCTCGACAGCAGCCGCTCCGACGGTGCCACGGTCCATTTTGACCAGCTGACCAGCGCAAACTTCTGCGACTACAACGAAGACACCGGCATCGTGAGTCTCAAGGAGGCCACGACCAAGATTTGCAGCCTACCCGCTGCCGCCAAGGGCGCCAGCCGCAGCACGCCCGTGCGCGTGGACGTGTACGTGTGGCTGGAAGGTTGCGACCCCGACTGCACCAACAATCTGGCCGCCACCAGCCTGCAATCGCTGGCGCTGCGCTTTGCCGGCAAGCGTTCGTAAGGGGGCCAGGGATGAGTACATCGAACATCAAAGATATCCTAAGCTCGCGCCGTCGCATGGTTGCTGCGGCCGCATGGATGCTCGTGCTGGTAGCCGCCCTGAGCGCTGCCACCTACGCGTGGTTTAGCAATTCGCGCTACACCAACGTGACGCCCGTGGCGCACACGGTAAGCGACGAGGGCTCCGACCTGCAGATTGGTCTTTCGGCCAACGGCCCCTGGGACACGACGGCAACGCTTGCCGCGGCCGACAAGACGCTCTATCCCATCTCGACGGCAGACCTTTCCCGCTTTTGGCGTGGCACGTTCCAAAACGCCGCGGGCATCACGACCGACTACGCCGACTGCACCGCGCAGCTGAACGACTACGCTCTCTCGGGCACGCTGTACCTCAAAGGTAGCGACAGCGCGCTCAACGTGTACCTGTATCAGGGCCAGATGAGCGTGGCGAGCGACCCGCAGCTGCTGGCCGCGCTGCGCCTGGGTCTGGTCATCACGACCCAATCGGGCACGCAAACGCATATCTTTACCTGCGATGACCTAGGCAATACCGCGGGCGCTACCAGCAGACGCACTACGGCGCAAGACGGCGTGGTCGTAGCGGGCGGCGCTTCGGGTTGGACCTACACCGCCGACCCTGCGCGCGCCATAAGCGCTTACAGCATGGACGGCACCGGCGACACGCCCACGGCGCGCGCGGGCACCACGCCCATCTGCACGTTGGCCGCCAACGAGGTGGCAAGCGTTCGCTACGTTGTGTACATGGAAGGCTGCGACGCCAATTGCATCGACGAGGCTCAGGCCCGCGATGTGGTGCTGCAGCTTGCCTTTGCCGCGGCCAAGGCATAAGGGGGGCGAATCGACATGGAAGATCAGAAGCACATGCCAGCAGATAGCTGCAAGGCCAACGCCGAGAGCGCGACCCCCGCGGCCCTCTCCGGCGCAGCCACCGGGCACCAAGGCCTCGAGCCCGGCGCCCGCCGCCACGCCCGCCGCGCGCGTGCCTACATCGCGCTCGTTATGGTGGCGCTCGCCGCCACTTTGGGCGTCGCGACCTACGCCTGGTTCACCAGCAACATGAAGGTCAACACCAACTCGGTGAGCGTGCACAGCGACACGTCCAAGCTGGTGCTGGAGCTGGGCGATGCCGATCGCGGCGGCTGGTCGCAGCAGGGCGACGTTTCCCTGACTTCCACCGCGGCCGGCGCCGTGACGCTCTACCCGGTCTCGACCTTTGACCTCAACGGCTTTGCTGCCTGCGCGCAAAACAACTCGGCCGGCGATGCCACGGTGTTTGAGCAGGCAAAAGACAATGGCTCCACCTACTATCACGGCTGGATCGACCTGCGTCCCACCATCACGGGCACGGGCGCCAGCAAGGTTAAGGGCAAGGTGAGCCTGTATCTGGCCGAATCGCTGGTCCCGCAGGGTGCCGATGCCGAGCTGCTGCGCGCAGCCCGCGTGGGCATTAAGGTCTCGAGCGGCAACCAGGTGCTCGCCACCAACATCTTTGAGCTCGACAGTTCCGACAGCGGCCATCGCGGCGAGCATCCCGCGACCGCGCCTGCGGGTCTGGCGGGCTACACCGAGGGCATGCTCTTGGGCTGGCAAAACGGCCAGCTCGCTTGCGGTGCCAACGTGACACAGGACCCTGCTGCCTTTACGCTGGACACGAGCGAGACGGCCACGCGTCCGCAAAACACGCTTGCCACGCTGGGGCTTGGCCAGACCTATCGCCTGGACATTTATTACTACATCGAGGGCACCGACCCCGATAGCGCCGACTACCTGCATCAAGACCCGGGCACCCTGCACCTGGCCCTCTTTGCGACCCTGGACGGTGAGTAGCCATGACGCGTAAGCAACCCGCCGCCAACTGCACGCCCGCCACCGGCAAGCCCAACGCCGCCGCGCCCGCCGACACCGACCTGCGCCGCAAGCTCACTACCACCGTGGTGCTGGTGCTGTTTGCGCTGGTGGCGATAGCCATGGCAACCTTTGCCTGGTTTTCCATCGCCGATAGCGCCAAGACCCGCATGCTCATGATCGACGCCAACGCCGACGGCTCGCTGCGCTTTGACCTGGACGAGCACGCCACGTTCGAAGAGTACGTGCACAGCCTGGGCTTCGACCAGATTTCGGCGCGCATCGCCAGCGAAAAGGGCGTGGACATCGACGCGTCCAAGCTCAAGCCCGTCACCACGAGCGACTACCAGACCTTCACCTTCGAGGACGGCTCCACCGCCGATCCCGCCACCGGCGCCTACCTGGAGTTTACGCTGCACTTTATGAGCAGTACGGACCTGCGCGTTCGCCTGACCGGGCAGGATGGCGACGGCGGCGTGTCCGGCACGCGGTTTAGCTCCGACACGCAGGGCATGGCCAGCGCCATGCGCATGAGCTTTACCGCCGACGGCCATACTTGGGTCTACAACCCCAACGGGGGCGGGGGCTCGTCCGGCGCGGCCACCGTCTTTGGGCTCGACTCGGGTGCTGCCACCGCGGCCAGCGACATGTTCGACCTGATAACAGAAACGGACAAGCCGGTAACCGTTCGCATATGGCTCGAGGGAACGGACCTAAATTGCACTAATATGCTAAAGGGAGCTAACTATTCGGTATCGATGCGCTTTGAGGGCATCGAGGAACAGTAGATATGCACGGCGGCCATCGGGCCGCGCACGGCCTAGACAGACACGGTAGTAAGGGACATCATGCAATCTGTTAAAAAAGTCGCATCCATCGCGCTGAGCGTTGTCATGTGGATCATCATCCTGGTGGCGGCCCTGTACGCGTTTACCACGCTCGCCACGCGCGAAGACGGCAGCGTCTCCGACATCGCCGGCTTCACCCCGCTCGCCGTGCAGTCCGACTCCATGGCGCCCACGTTTAACAAGGGCGACCTCATCGTTATCAAAAAGTGCGACACCTCCAAGCTCGAGGTGGGCGACATCGTGACGTTCCACACCATCATCGACAACGAGTACGCGCTCAACACGCACCGCATCGCCGCCATCGACGAGGTCAACGGCATGCGCAGCTTTACCACCAAGGGCGACAACAACGACGTGGCCGATACGCACGTCATCAGCGACGGCGACATCGTGGGCAAGTACGTGTTTGCGCTGCCGCAGATGGGCAAGGTCATGGACTTCCTGTCCAGCTCCATGGGCTTCCTCATGGTGATCGTGCTGCCCATGCTGCTGTTCTTTATCTACCAGGTGTATCACCTCATCGTGGTTGGCATGAACCTCAAGCGCGCTATGGCCGAGGAGGACCGCCTGGCCGCCGCGGCTGCCATCGTGGATGCCGAGGGCAAGGGCGCTGACGCCGCCGTCACCGCCGATAACGCCGCCGAGCAGCTCGCCCAGGCCGAGGCCAAGCTCGAGGAAGCCCGCCGTCTGAAGGCCGAGGCCGAGGCGGCGATGAACGCGACCAAGCAGGAGGATACCGACGGTGAGTGAGTTTCTGGGATTTGCCTGGGAGCTGCTGGCAAAGGTTGTCTACAACGTCGTTGCCGTCGTGAGCTCCATCCTTAACCTGCTGGTGTTTGGCTGGGTTGAGTACTTCAACATCTTTATGACCTACTTCACCACGTTTGACCTGGTGGGCAAGATCGGCGCGGTCATTCTGTTTGCCATGCTCATCGCGGTTCCCGTGCTGATCGTGGCCATTCTGGTCCACCGCTACCGCATCAACCGCCGCCTGCATCGCGACGACACGTCCAACAAGGCGCTCTATCGCGAGATCGGCCGCCTGAACAAGCAGGTGCTCGACCTGATGGACGAGAAGAACAAGCTGCTGGCGCTCAAGGTCAATGCCATGGGCGGCACCAAGCAGATTCCGTACGTGGGTGCCTCGGCCCTGGCCGACGACCACCTGCCCACGGTGGGCAACGTGGTGGGCGCCGCTGCGGGCGCCGGTGCGGCTGCTGGCGAGGGCGCTGCGGCGACGGCCGTCATGTCGGGCAACGCGTCGCTCGCGCTCGATGGCGAGGGCGTCAAGGATGCCGCGGCCGCCATGGCCAAGGCCACCGTTGAGGCCAAGACCCTTGCCGAGGAAAAAGAGATCGCCCAGGCCAACCGCTTCCCCAAGCTGTCCCTTGTGGACCTTAAGTACCGCGACTGGGAATCGCCGGCCTACGACGATGCCATCTCGCTGGAGGACTTTGTCGACAGCTTCCGCGCGTTCGCCTGCAGCCAGATGAAGCTCTACTACACGCCTGAGGTCATCCGCCGCTTTGTGGCCGGCATGGCCGCCTCCAAGCTGCTGATCCTGGAGGGCATCTCGGGTACCGGTAAGACCTCGCTGCCCTACAGCTTTAGCCGCTATCTGGATAACCCCGCGACCATCGTGTCGGTGCAGCCGAGTTTTCGCGATCGCACCGAGGTACTGGGCTACTTTAACGAGTTTTCCAAGCGCTTTAACGAGACCGAGTTCCTCCGCGCCGTGTACGAGGCGGGCCTTCGCCAGGACCCGTCCATGATCGTGCTCGATGAGATGAACCTCGCCCGCGTGGAGTACTACTTTGCCGAGATCCTGTCGGTGCTCGAGATGCCCAGCCACGACGAGTGGGTGCTCGATCTGGTGCCCACCCAGTGGGCCGCCGACCCCAAGGGCCTGCACGACGGCAAGCTCACCATTCCCGACAGCCTGTGGTTCATTGGCACGGCCAACAACGACGACTCCACCTTTACCATCACGGACAAGGTGTACGACCGCGCGATTCCCATCGAGCTCAACGAGCGCGCCGATGCGTTTGAGTGCGAGCCGCACGAGCGCGTGCACGTGACGGCCGAGCATCTGCAGTATCTGTTCCAGAAGGCCAAGGTCGAGTACGTGATCGACGAGGAGCTGCTCCAGAAGATGCACAAGCTGGACCAGTACCTGCAGACCTGCTTTAAGCTGGCCTTTGGTAACCGTATCATCAAGCAGATGTACGACTTTATCCCCGTGTACGTGGCGTGCGGCGGCACCGAGCTGGGTGGCATGGACTACATCATCGCCCGCAAGGTGCTCAAGAAGTTTGAGTCCATGAACGTGAGCTTTGTGCGCGACGAGATGAAGGGCCTGATCGAGTACATCGAGAAGACCTTTGGCGAGGGCGGCCTGCCCGATTCCGTCATGTATCTGCAGCGGATCCAGAACTTCTACTAATGCCGTAAGCGCGGGGCGATGTGATGTCGCCCCGTCCCTTTCCGATCGATCCAATCTATGGAGTAACCCATGTCCGAGACCATTCAGGACCTCTATACCAGCTTCTCCGAGCAGATGGAGCCCATCCAGGAGGACAGCCGCTACTTTCGCTATCTGTTTGAGATGGCGCAGGCCTCGGGCACCACGATCGAGCAGCAGCGCGAGGAGCTCGTCAAGGTGGTGGACGAGGAATGGATCAGCATGATCGAGGACTCACTCGACGCCATCAACACCATTATCGAAAAGCCGCGCCGCTTTATCACCACCGAGGAAGAGGTGGTGCCGGTCTCGCTCGCTAAAAAGATTAGCGCCGACAGCGTCCGTCATCTGAGCCAGAACACGCAGTTTTTGGCGCCGAGTGAGGACGGCGGCGTTCACCCTACGCGCATCCTCAACGTCAACACCGTCGAGACCTACGACCTGTACGAGAATCGCTTTATCTACCATCTGATTCAGCGCCTGCTGACGTTTGTGGACAAGCGCACCGACGTGATCTTTTGGTCGACGGGCAACGAGATCCGCAACCGCTTTAAGATGCACAGCAAGATCGACGACGCGTACGAAGAGATCGAGTACAACGTCGAGATGACGGTCAAAAACCGCCAGAGCTTTGCCGAGAACGACGCCGACAACATGGACGTCTTTATGCGCATCGACCGCGTGCGCCGCCTGGTCATGGCGCTGCGCGGCGCGTCGTTCTGCCAGATCATGAACGGGTGCAGCGCGGTCCGCAGCCCCATCCAGCGCACCAACCTCATCATGAAAGACCCCAACTACCGCAAGTGCTACCAGCTGTGGCAGTTTATGGAGCGCTACGACAAGGTGGGCTACAACATCGACGTGCAGCAGCAGGCGCTGGCGTTCGACGACGAGTACATGGTGCAGATGTACACCAACCTCATCAACAACTACACCGTCTTTAAGAGCCTGACCGACGACGAGCGCAACCTGCAGGAACTCGAGAGCGTGCAACACGCGCCGGTGGCGCCCAAGTTTATTAAAGAGATTAAGGAGGTGCAGGTCGATAGCCCAGACCTGCCCGATGTCGAGGTCCGTCGTGTGTTTGTGGAGGAGGTCACGCAGGCCCAGCTCGATGCCGAGCAGGCGCTGGCCGAGGCCCGCGAGCAGATTGAGGAGCTGCAGGGGCAGCTCAAGTCCTGGAAGGTGCAGGCCCATGCTCTGACCGACGAGCGCGATGACCTGGCTGACGAGCTGGACGAGGCCAAGACGCGCGAGCTGGCGTTGACGCAGCGCGCGCAGATTGCCGAGGCAGACGCCGAAGAGCTGCGCGGCTCTCTGGAGGATGTCGAGGCCGGCAAGAAAGCCGCCGAGGAAGCTGCCGCCGAGGCGCGTTCGACCGCTGCGGTACAGCTTGAGCAGATGCGCGCCGAGACCGATGCCGAGGTCGCGGCCGCTCACGCTGATGCCGATTCACGGGTTGCGGCCGCCGAGCAGGCGGCCTCCGAGCAGGTCGCACAGGTCAAGAGCGACGCTGCTACGGCCCTGGCCGCCAAGACAGCCGCCGATGCCGCCGAGCTGCAGGCCGCCAAGGATGCCGCTGCGGCCGAGCTTGCCGGCGTGCGCGAGGCGTGCGCTAAGGAGGTTGCCGAGCTGCATGCCAAGCTGGACGCCGCTCAGCTGCAGATTGAGGAAATGCAGCTAGCGGCTGAGCGCGATGCCCGCGCCGCGCAGGAGGCGGCAGACGCCGCCGCGGCAGCAGCGGAGCAGGCGCTTGCCGACACCGTCACCGCGGCCGAGGAGAAGGTTTCCGCCGCTCAGCAGGCGGCCGATGCCGCGATCGATGTCGCCCGTGCTGCCGCCGATTCTGCCGTCGAGCAGGCTGCGGTGGATGCCGACGAGAAGGTCGCCGCTGCCGCTGCCGAGCGCGATGCCGCCGCGCGTGCCGCCGAGGAGGCTCGTGCCGACGCCGACGCGCGTGTCGCCGCAGCCGAGCTCGCGGCGAGGGAGCGTATTGAGCAAGAACTCGCCGCCGCCAAGGCCGCGCACGAGCGCGAACTCGAGGCCGCCCGCGCGGAGATGCAGCAACGCTTGGACTCGTTGGCGCATGAGCTGGAGCAGGCCGAGCGCAACCGTGAGCGTGCCGAGCGCCGTGCCGAGGGCAACAGCCTGTCGCGCTATCTGCTGGCCCGCTTGCGCGGCGAGGCTGGCGAGGGCGTGGTCGCCGCGCCTGACGAGGATGGCGCTTCTGCGGCGGATGCCACCGAGGGCGAGGTCGCTGCCGACCCCGAGACTTCCGCAAAGGACGACGACAAGTGATGAAGCACGTGCTCCGCGTGATCAACGTGCTGGCGACCGTGGTGATCCTGGTCGCCTTTGTGGTGTTGCTGCGCACGGTGTTCACGCCCGCCGGCGAGATCCCCACCATCATGGGCTATGGCTTTATGCGCACGCTGACCGGTTCGATGGAGCCGGCGATTCCCGTACACTCGTTTATCGTTGTCGATACCGACAACGGCCAGGCCTACCAGGTGGGCGACATCATCACCTTCCATTCGTCCGATGACGCGCTGGAGGGTTCGCTCAACACGCACCGCATCGTTGCCGTGGAGGCCGCCGCCGACGGCGCCCCGATCTACCGCACCAAGGGCGATGCCAATCTGGTCGAGGATGCCGCGCCCGTGCCCGCCGCCGACGTGGTGGGCCGCGTGGTCTTTGTCTCGGCGGGACTGGGCGTGGTGGTCTCGCTGCTCACCAATCCGCTGCTGTTCTTTCCGCTCATCGTGGTGCCGCTGATCGTGCTGCTGGTGCTCGAAATTCGCCATATGGTCAAGACCACGCAAGAGGTGGCGCGTGCTGAAGACGAGGCTGCCCTGCGCGCGGCTGTGGAGCAGATTCGCGAAAAGCGCCGCCGCGAGCAGGAGAGCCAGGACAGCGCCAAGGAGCAGGGCGACGGTGAGGATGCCCAGGGAAGCGCGGAGGCCGACCTCGGCGCCCCAGACGATTCCAACCGCTCGGCATAGCTTATCCGCGCCTTTCGTCCTTGCAATTTGGATGCTCGTAGATGTTCCGAATCGCCCGCATTTCCATATCAATATTCGTGCTACAGTTTGAGCGCTTTGTTGCCAATTGATTTCGGGGGAGTGGAATGGAACAGGAGCGCACAGCGCAGCGTGCACGTAAAAAGGCTTCGGTGCCGATGACGGCGGCGGCCGATTTTGTCGTGCCCGAGGGAACTGACGAGCTGAGCCGCAGCACCCGCCGCGCATGGCGCGACCGCCTCAACGATGCCCAGACGCGCAAGATGGCCCTGGGCACGCTCGCCGCGTTTGCCGGCGGCACGTTTTGGGGTTTTTCTGGCACCAGTGCCAGCTACCTCTTTGACGTGTGCCATATCGAGACATTTTGGCTGATGAGCGTGCGCCAAGTTATCGCTGGCCTGCTCTTTATGTTCGTCGTGCTCAGAAAAGATCGCGACCGCCTGGTCAGGCTGTGGACCACCCCTGCCGATCGCAAGCAGCTCATCCTATTTACAATCTTTGGCCTGCTGTTCAACCAGCTTTGCTATCTGTCAGCCGTGCGTCTGACCAACGCGGGCACCGCGACCGTCTTTCAGTGTCTGCAGCTGGTGGTAGTCATGGGGTATGCCTGCGTCACCGCGCATCGACTGCCGCGCACGCGCGAGGCGCTTGGCATTTTGCTCGCTTTGGGCGGAACGTTTTTAATTGCCACGGGCGGCGACCCTAGTACGCTCAGTATCTCGCCAATGGGCCTGCTCGCGGGCCTTTTGTGCGCAGTGGGCGGTGCCTGCATAGCAATCATCCCTGCCGGAATCCTCAACAAATACGGCAGCTCGGTCGTCACGGGCTCGGCCATGCTTTCGGCGGGAATCGTGATGAGTATCTTTACCCAGCCGTGGGCGCACATGCCGGCGCTCGGCCCCTCGGGTGTCGGCGCGCTCGCGATATTTATTGTGGTGGGGTCGTTCTTCGCCTATATGTTCTACATGCAGGGCGTTAAGGAGATTGGATCGGTGCGCGCGAGCCTTCTTGGAACCATGGAGCCGGTTTCGGCCACCATCACCAGCGCCCTTATGCTGGGAACGGTGTTTTTGCCCACCGACCTGGCAGGTTTTGCCATGATTATCGCGATGGTGTTTTTGACGGTGTAGCTGGCGCCAAGACGGAAAAGGCGTTGTGCCACATTTTCGCCAATTGATGTCCGTGTCTGGAGTTTAGCTGTCGATGCTCAAAATGCCATAAACTAGTAACGTTATGGACTTTTTCATTGCGACTCAATTGCGAGGATTTCTTTATGGCTGGTAATCACTTTAAGGGCAGCGATAGCGGCCGTCCTGCAGTTCCGCCGCGTCCGAACGGGGCTGGTAAGGCCGGCACGCCGGGCGGCGCTGGGCAGGGCGGTTCCGGTAAGCGCGTGTCCCCGGGCGAGACGGCGATGTTTACCGCTCTGTACGAGCAGTCTCAAAAGGCAAAAAAGACCGGCCGTGCAAGAGGGAATGTCTTTGCGGGCGGTGCAACCTCCACGTCGCAGCCGAGCGGGGCCCCTTCGATACCTGCGAACAACGCAGGTGCTGCCAACGCCGCGAATACCGCCGGCAACGTTAATGCCGGCAAGGCCGCCAACAATACTCCCTCTGCCGGTGGCGCGGGGCTTACGGGTAACCTTGGCACGATTTACACCGGCGCCTCCGAGACTGGCACGTTCGCCCGCCTGGATGATAGCGGTGCCGAGTTTGCGGGCTCGGGTTCCAAGGAAGATTATTACGATTTTGGCTTGAACTACGGTAGCGACGCTTCGTCGAGTTCGACCTCTGACGGTCTGGTCCGTCATCGCCATCGCAAGGGCGAGCGCAAAAAGCGTCACACTGGCGCCATTATTGCCGCTGTAGTCGCGGTGCTTCTCGTTGCGCTTGGCGCAAGTGGCTTTATGCTGCTTAACTCGGCAAAGACCGTAAAGAGCGAAGCGAAGGAGGCTGTCGAGATCGTCGGTGGCCTTAAGGACAAGGTCACGTCGGGCGATTTTTCGACGCTGCCTGACGACGCGAAGAAGAT
Organism: uncultured Collinsella sp.; assembly: GCA_959599615.1. GTDB lineage: Bacteria > Actinomycetota > Coriobacteriia > Coriobacteriales > Coriobacteriaceae > Collinsella. The sequence goes on from CAUGKA010000006.1 coordinate 21,559, forward strand.
CGATGAGCTCTGCGATAGCATGAAGGCGGAGACCTCGAGCCCGCTGTGGACGGCGGCTTCGTTTATCCCGGTGTATGGCGGCGACATCAATGCTGCCCGCACCATGATCGACGCCCTGTCCGATGTCTCGAGCAATGCGCTGGTTCCCATGGCCGATAACCTTTCGCAGGCCACGCCCGGCAAGCTGTTCCAGGATGGGACTATCAACGTGTCCGCGCTGCAGGCCGTTGCCGATTCGCTTTCCAGCAGCTCGAAGGTGTTCAAGAGCGCCAACGAGAAGATCCAGGGCATTGGCGATACTCATATTTCCCAGGTGACCGAGCTGGTCGATAAGGCCAAGGACGGCTTTGCCACCCTCAACGGCGCGGTTGACGCGGCGGAGAAGGTCGCCCCCGTCCTTCCCCAGATGCTCGGCGCCAACGGCCAGACGCGTCATTATCTTGTGCTCGCGATGAGCAATGTCGAGATCCGCGCCTGTGGCGGTTTTCCCGGTTCTCGCGGCGTGATGTCGGTGACTGATGGTAAGCTCGAACTGGGCGATTTTGTCAAAGTCGACATGATGAAAGAGCCTTTGAGCCCGCTTCCCATCACCGATGAAGAAGCAAACTTGTTCACGACCGGATGGGGCCTGACCGGATTCAACACGCTCGGATACACGATGGGTGACGTTACGATGACGCCCGATTATCCGCGTGCGGCTCAGCTTGCCAGCGATATGCAGAAGGCCATTGTCGGAGATGACATCGACGGCGTATTTGCAGTCGATCCGGTATTTTTGCAGTATATGCTCGGCATTGTAGGCGGCACACAGCTTCCTGACGGTACCGTCGTTGATGGAAGCAACGCTGCAAAGGTGCTGCTGCACGATATTTATTGGAATTACCCGGTAGAGGAACAGGACGCCATTTTTGCGGCGGTTGCCGGATCGGCTTTTAACAAGATCGTGGACGAACTGGGCTCCAGCGATATTGCTAAGATTGCTGGAGCCATCGAAAAGGGTGCTTCCGAGGGTCGCATCCTCATGTATTCGAGAAACGATGACGAGGAAAAGGCCGCGAAGGCCCTTGGAATATCGGGCGCCCTCCAAGCCGATACGTCGGAGGCTCCGATCTTGGGCGTCTATGTGAACAACTACAGTTATTCAAAGATGGATTGGTTCCTCGATAAGCGAGTCACCATCGATTCTTCGGTTGAAAATGCCGATGGCTCGACGACGTATCGAGTGACCACCTCGCTCAAGAACACGATGACCCCCCAGGAGAAGGCCGAGATGCCTGGTTATTTCCAGGGCCATAACGGCATTAGCCAGGATATTGATGATGAGGTACTGAGGCTTTATCTCTATGCTCCTGCGGGAGGCAGCATTTCGGACATTAAGACTTCGGGCTCCGGTTCTATCGAGATGAACGAAGCGACGCACGATGGCTTGAAGGTTGCATGGGGCGGTGTCCACATGCTTCTTGGACAAGACATAAAGGTTGAGTACACGGTCACGACTTCGAAGGACTCTGGGCACAAGGAGCTTAAGGTTCGTACCACGCCGACCGCTCAAACGTTCGAACAGGATAAGTAAGATATGAAGTACTTTGGCACCGACGGCTTTCGCGGTGAGGCTAACGTTGGGCTGACGGTAGAGCACGCTTATAAGATTGGCCGTTTTGTGGGCTGGTATTACGGCGCCAACCGCGAGCGCAAGGCGCGCGTCATCGTGGGTAAGGACACGCGTCGCTCGAGTTATATGTTCGAGGCGGCGCTGGTGAGTGGCCTGGTCGCGAGCGGTGCGGACGCCTATATGCTGCACGTGATCCCCACACCGGGTGTAGCGCATCAGACCGTGGAAGGCTGCTTCGATTGCGGCATCATGATCAGTGCGAGCCACAACCCGTTTTGCGATAACGGCATTAAGCTCGTCAACAGCGACGGTTTTAAGATGGACGAGGACGTACTGGAGCTCATCGAGGACTACATCGATGGCAAGAGCGAGGTGCCGCTGGCCACGGGCAACCACATCGGCGCCACGGTGGACTACATGCAGGGGCGCAACCGCTATATCGCCTCGCTCATTGCGAGTTCGAATTTTTCGCTACAGGGCGTCAAGATCGGTCTCGACTGCGCCAACGGCTCGGCGTCCTCGGTGGCCAAGCCGGTGTTCGACGCGCTGGGCGCCGACGTGCGCGTGATCAACGCCGCGCCCGATGGCTTTAACATTAACGTCGACTGCGGCTCCACGCATATGGAGCGCCTGCAGCGCCACGTGGTGGAGCAAGGCCTGGACGTGGGTTTTGCCTATGACGGCGATGCCGACCGCTGCCTGGCCGTGGATGAGCGCGGTCGCGTGGTAGACGGCGACCAGATCCTGTACGTGTGCGGCGTGTATCTGAACAAGCACGGTCGCCTTTCGGGCGGTACCGTGGTGCCGACGATCGCCAGCAACTTTGGTCTGGTCAAGTCGCTGGAGCTTGCCGGACTGAGCGCCGTGACCAGCGGCGTGGGCGACCGTCACGTGTATGCCAAGATGCGCGAGGGCGGCTACAGCCTGGGCGGCGAGCAGACGGGCCATACGATCTTTGGCGATATCGAGCGCACGGGCGACGGCATTATGACCTCGCTGCGCGTGATGGAAGTGATTCGTGCCGAGCGCGAGACGCTCTCGCAGCTCACGGCTCCGTGCAAGCTGCTGCCGCAGGCGCAGGTTGCCGTGCGCGTAGCGGATAAGGACGCCGCGCTCGAGAACATGGGCGTGCAGAACGCCATCGCCGAGGCCGAGACTGCGCTGGCAGGCGAGGGCCGCGTGCTCGTGCGCAAAAGTGGAACCGAGTCGGTGATTCGCGTTTTGGCCGAAGCGCCCGACCAAGCATCCGCCGATGCTGCCATGAAGCGCATCGCCAACGCGCTCGAGGCTTTATAGCTACGCGGTTTTACCAAACCGCGTAGCTGCTCGACGCTGCAAACGCCCCTAAGCGGCAATCTGACGTTCAATTTCAAGGGCGCGACCAGAAGGTCAGCGCCCTTTCATTTCACGTCACCTTGCTCGCTTAGGGTCGTTTTCGCTGACGTTGCCAAGACATTGGCGTCAACGAACTAGTCATTGGGTACCTAGCTATTGGGTGAAAAAAGGGGACGTTGCGGATTGGTTCCGCGGCGTCCCCTTTGCGTTGGCGTGTCGGTTATGCCTTACAGCTCGTACAGCGTGGTGAACTTGTCCTGCAGGTAGCTGCAGTAGTAGCGGGCGTCAAAGGCCATGCCGCAGGCGCCCTTGATGAGTTCCGGCGCGTCTTTGGCGCGGCCCCACTGCCAAATGTGCTCGCCCAGCCAGGCGCGGACGGGCGCCAGATCGCCGCTCGCGCAGGCACCGGTAAGGTCGACGCCGTCGCGGCACATGGCCGGCACAAACATGGCATCGTAGGCGCTACCCAGCGCATACGTGGGGAAGTAGCCAAACGAACCGCCGCTCCAATGCGTATCCTGCAGGCAGCCGTGCGTGTCGTCGGGAACGGGAATGCCCAGGTACTCGTCCATAAAGCGGTTCCAAAGCGCGGGGATGTCCTTGGCCGCAGCCTCGCCGGCAAACAGCATACGCTCAATCTGGTAGCGCACCATAATATGCAGCGGATAGGTGAGCTCGTCGGCCTCGGTGCGGATCAACGACGGCTGCGCGATGTTCACGGCGCGGTAGAGCGTGTCTTCGTCGACGTCGCCGTAGACCTCGGGCGCGTGACGACGCAGCACCTCGAGCAGCGGGCCCATAAAGGCGCGGCTGCGACCCACGGTGTTCTCGAAAAAGCGGCTCTGGCTCTCGTGGATGCCCATGGAGGTGCCGCCCTCCAGGCAGGTGCGCGCGTAGGCGGGATTGACGCCCAGCTCGTACATGGTGTGCCCCGCCTCGTGGATGATGCTGTAGACGTTGGAGATGCAGTCGTCCTCGTAGATGTGCGTCGCGATGCGCGCATCACCCACGGCAAAGCCCTCGCTAAACGGATGCTCGGTAAAGGCAAGCGTGGTGTCGTCCAGGTCCAGGCCGACAAGCTTCATAAGGTCGAAGCTCATGGCGCGCTGGGCAGCCTCGGGCACGTGGGCGTGCAAAAAGTCGGCAGCCGGCTGCTGGCCGCGCTCGCCGATGGCGTGCACGAGCGGCACGACCGTGGCCTTGACCTCGTCGCAAAACGCGTCGAAGCTCTTGGCGGAAAGGCCGCGCTCGTACTGGTCGAGCCAAACGTCGTATGGATCGCGCTTGGGGTCCATGAGCTCGGCCTGATGCTTAAGTTGGGCGACGATTCTATCCACATAGGTCTCAAAGCTCGCCCAGTCGTTGGCTGCCTTGGCCTTGCGCCACACGGCGTCCGCCTCGCAGGTGAGCCTGGTCCAGGCCTCGGCTTCTTCGGTGGGGATGGCACTGGCCTCACGTTGATCGCGGCCGAGCACACGGATTTCGCCGAGCAGCTGAGGGTCGTCGATTTTGCCGCCGGCGACGGTCTCGCGCGCTAACGAGCGTACGAGCTCAACGGACTTCTCGCTGGTCAGCAGCTTGTGATGCTCGCCGGCAAGCGTGCCCATGGCGTCGGCACGCGCTGCTGCGCCGTTGGCGGGGGCAATGGTCGCGCCGTCAAACTCGGCAATCTTGAGCAGGTACTCACGAGTCCACAGCTTGCCTTCGAGCTTGCGGAATTTTTTGACGGCCTTATCGACCTTCATGCCTTTGGATGTCTTGCCCGCTGCAGGCTCGGCCTTCTTATCGAGTTTCTTTCCCATACCATATCCTTGATCTCGTGAGCCGAGCGCTTCGGGTGGGCGCGCGGCCAGTTTGCACAGCTACCTGCCTTGTACCCAGTGCGAACAAAACGGAACGCGGCGATGTACACGCAGGATGTGGTATCCTATAGCCCAATGCGTTGACGGAGAGGGTTTTGCCCGCCGCGTCGCCGGCAAGAGAGGGAAGGTCATGGGCTGCGAGCCTTCCTGCGGTGACAAGGGCCAAGCGTTCACTCCCGAGCAGCGACCTCAACGGGCACGCGGCCAGCGGCGGCGAAGCCCCAGTAGGGAAGCCGTGAGCCTCGCGACAAGGGGCACAGAGTGGGCGCGGCGGGCCAGACATCCGCCGGGTCAAACAAGGTGGTACCGCGGAATTCAACCGTCCTTGGGCAATGCACATGCCCGAGGGCGGTTTTTTTGTTACCGAACCGGGCCGCACATCCGCAGCTCCGGGTGGCTCCAGCCGCCGCGGCAAGTGGATGCGCGAGAGACGAAAGGGAAGACATGAGTCTGATTGATGATCTGGTCAAACTCGAGGAAGAGGCCAAGGAGCTCGTCGCAGGCGCCGATGACGCCGCCAAGCTCGAGGCTGCGCGTGTTGAGCTGCTCGGTCGCAAGGGTCGTATCACCGGCTTGATGCGCATGATGGGCAAGCTCGCCCCCGAGGATCGTCCCGTGATGGGCAAGCGCGCCAACGAGATGCGCCAGCTGATCGAGGGCATGCTCGACGAGCGAAACACCGAGATGAAGGCCGCCGCCCTCAAGCGCGCACTCGAGCACGACGCCGTCGACATCACGCTGCCGGGCATCCGTCCGCAGATCGGCCACCAGCACCTGATCAAGCAAATCATCGAGGAGGCCGAGGACATCTTCTGCGGCATCGGCTACACCGTCGAGTCCGGCCCCATGGTCGACACCTCTTACTACAACTTCACCGCGCTCAACGCTCCCATGGATCACCCGAGCCGCTCGGCCCGCGATACCTTCTACGTGGTCGACAACAACCCCGGCAGCGTCGCGCACCCCGAGGCTCACGCCCACGGCGAGTCCGACGTGCTGCTGCGCACCCAGACTTCGGGCGTGCAGATCCACACTATGGAGTCGCAGAAGCCGCCCATCTACATGATCTGCCCGGGCACCGTCTACCGTCCCGACACGGCCGATGCCTGCCACCTGCCGCAGTTCAACCAGATCGAGGGCCTGGTCGTCGACGAGGGCATCGCCTTTGGCGACCTGAAGGGCACGCTCGACTACTTTGTTAAGTGCATGTTTGGCGAGGATCGCAAGACGCGTTACCGCCCGCACTTCTTCCCCTTCACCGAGCCCAGCTGCGAGGTGGACGTGAGCTGCCACGTGTGCGGCGGCAAGGGCTGCAACTTCTGCAAGCACAGCGGCTGGATCGAGATCTTGGGCTGCGGCATGGTCGACCCCAACGTCCTGATCAACTGCGGCATCGATCCCGAGAAGTACACCGGCTTCGCCTTTGGCATTGGCGCCGAGCGCGTCGCGGCCCTGCGCTACGACCTGCCGGACCTCAGAACGCTCATGACAGGCGATATGCGTTTCTTGAATCAGTTCTAGGCTGCGGCTTGCCCAAGCACGGCACCTCGGCGCTCATTCGTCGCTTGCGTACCAAAGTACGCGGCACTCCTCTTTCGGGCCGATCTGCCGCACTTGGACAACCCTCGCTTTGTAAGGAATGTTCACAAAGTTGAAGTTTCCACCTGCATCTCTTCGCAGGCTTTCAGTATGAAAGGAGAGCTAGATGCGTGTTTCTTACGACTGGCTCAAGACCATGATCGATATTCCGGAGGATCCCAAGACCCTTTCGGACGAATATATCCGTACCGGCACCGAGGTCGAGGCGATCGACACCGTGGGCGAGTCCTTCGACCACGTGGTGACCGCCAAGGTGCTCACCAAGACCCCGCACCCCGATAGCGACCACATGTATGTGTGCTCGGT
>CAUGKA010000007.1 GCA_959599615.1 uncultured Collinsella sp.
CCCAAGCGCAAATGCCCTTGAGGTCGTCGCTCGCGGCCTCGCCCTCACAGGACAGGCGGCGCAGAGCCTCGACAGAAGTCTGGGGCATGAGCGGCATCAGCAGGTGGGCGGCGATGCGGATGGCCTCGAGCAGGTTGTAAATCACAAATGCCAGCTCGTCAGCCTTGGCCTCGTCCTTGGCAAGCGCCCAGGGCTCGGAGTCCTCGATGTAGTGGTTGGCGGCATGGATGAGCTCCATGACCTCATCCTTGGCTCCGCCGTAATCGAGCATGTCCATCTTGGCCATGTAGCGCTCGACCAAACCGTCGGCAATCTTTGCCAGCGGGTTGTCGAACGCATCGAACGATGCGGGCTTGGCGGGCGCGCAGCCGTCAAAGTACTTTGCGCTCATGTTGAGCGAGCGCGAGATGAGGTTGCCCCAGCTATTGGCCAGGTCGGCGTTGTAGACCTGTTCCATGCGATCGAAGCTGATGGCGCCGTCGGTGCCGGGCACCACGTCGGTCATGAAGTAATAGCGATAACCCTCGACACCCAGCATGTCGATAACATCCTGCGGGGCGATGGCGTTGCCGCGGCTCTTGGACATCTTCTCGGCCTTACCGGTCTCGGCATTGCGCACGGTCAAAAAGCCGTGGGCAAAGACGTGCTCGGGCAGGGCCTCGCCGATGGCCATGAGCATGGCGGGCCAAATGACGCAGTGGAAGCGGATGATGTCCTTACCCACGATGTGGAACTGCGCGGGCCAGCGATAGGCCAGCTCGGCACGCGCCTCATCGGTGTCGACACCGTAGCCGACGGCCGTCATATAGTTGAGCAACGCATCGAACCACACGTAGGTCACGTGACCCTCGTCAAACGGGACCTGAATACCCCAGTCAAAGCTCGTACGGCTCACGGAAAGGTCGTTAAGGCCGCCCTCGACAAAGCTACGTACCTCGTTCATGCGGAACGCAGGCTCGACAAAGTCGGGGTGCTCGTCATAGAGCTTGAGAAGCTTGTCCTGGAAGGCGGAAAGCTTAAAGAAGTAGGACTCCTCCTGCACGCGCTCAAGCGGACGGTGGCAGTCGGGGCATAGATGCTGGCCGACGCTGCCGTACTCCTCGTCGCCCTTCTGGACCTGCGTATCGGTGAAGTAGGTCTCGTCAGGCACGCAATACCAACCGTCGTAGCTGCCCTTATACAGGTAACCGGACTCCTTCATGCGCTCCCACAGATACTGCACGGCATGATGCTGGCGCGGCTCGGTGGTGCGGATGAAGTCGTCGTTGGAAATCTCGAGCTTGCTCCAAAGCTCCTTGAAGTGCGGGGCCTGGCTATCGGTCCACTCCTGCGGCGTCATGCCATGCTTGGCTGCGGCCTCGGCGACCTTCTCGCCGTGCTCGTCCATGCCGGTCAGGAACTTGACGTTATAGCCGGCGGAGCGGCGATAGCGAGCCTGAACGTCGGCGATGATGGTGGAATAAGCCGTACCCAGGTGCGGATCGGCGTTGACGTAGTAGATGGGCGTCGTGATAAAGAACGAAGGCTTGCTTTGATCCATGGGGTTTGTCCTCCAGAAAAACGTTGCATACAGGGGATGATTCTAGCGCAAGGGCTGGATATCCTCCATCTATTGCATATCGAGCACCATGGCATAGACATCGCGCTTGCGGCGCGAATACTTCTGAGACAGGCGCTTGGCCACCGCAGAGGCGGGCTCCCCCTCCTCGAGCGCGGTGCGGATATCCTCGCGCAGGGCCTCGTCGGGATCCGCTACCGCAGCGCCAACCGGCGCGATGCCGGCCTCCTCGTCCTCGCTCGGTGGCGCGATGACCAGCGCAATCTCGCCCTTTACCTCGCCGCGAGCACGCAACTCCTCGGCAAGCTGGGCGGCGGGGCCGCGCAAGACCTCCTCGTGCAGCTTGGTGAGTTCGCGGCAGACAGCGACATCGCGCTGGGGAAAGACCTCGGCCACGGCCTCGAGCGTCGCCACGATGCGATGTGGAGACTCGTAGAAAATGAGTGCGCCGGGCACCACGGCAAGGCGCTGCAAACGGCGCACACGGTCGCCGTGCTTTCGGCCCAAAAAGCCCTCGAAGAAAAAATGCTCGCAGGGAATGCCGGACGAAACAAGCGCCGTGACGCAAGCAGAGGGCCCGGGAATAACTTCGACGGGCACATCGGCCTCACGCGCCGCCTCGACCAGCGCCTGGCCGGGATCGGACACGCTCGGCATGCCGGCGTCCGAGGCAAAGGCGAGGGTCTCCCCCGCCAGCAGACGGTCGACCAGGCCGGCGGCGCGGCTAGCGATCACATTCTCGTCGCAACGGACAAGCGGCTTGGAAATGCCCAGGTGCATCAGCAGCTTTGACGTCACACGCGTGTCTTCGCAGCAGATCGCATCGGCGGCGGCAAATGCCTCGCCGACGCGCGGGGACAGGTCGCCCAGGTTACCGATGGGCGTACCGACCACATAGAGTTTGCCCGTATGGGCGCTGTTTTGCGTCATATCAACCTATTCAATCATGCCGCGCTCGAGCGCACCGAGCGCCGCGCGGGCGTCCCATGCTGCAATGCGCTTCTCGGTCTTCCACGTTTGGAAGAACCAACCGGCAGCCGGCGCAAACGAAGCCAGCTGGTTGGCGATAAACACGCGCTCGTAGGCATTGCGGCCCTCGGGCGTAACCGACGAGTTGGCAAAGATCGCCGCACCCGACCATTCGCCCACCAGCACGGGGAACCCAGTCGAAATCGCTTCTTTAAGCTCGCGCTTGTTACGCGAAATCGCCGTCGTCAGCCCGCGGGGACTCGTGATGTCAAGCGCGTACTCGTCGCGGTAATGGTACAGATGAAGGTCCATGTAGACGTTCTTGTACTTGGCGCCGCGCATAAAATGCTTCCACTCGCTGGGATGCCCCGACGACGAGAAGACGACGATCTTATCCTCGGGCATATACGAACGAACGAGCTCGTAGGCATCGCGATAGAAATTGCGCAGGTAGTGGGCCGGAATGCCATCCGTCATGGTGAAGAGGCTCTTGCGAACGCTCATCTGCGGCGTGTCCAGCAGCTCAATGCCCAGCAGGCTCTCGGCCTCGCCATAGCGATCGGCCAAGCGCTCGAGCACGTCGAGTGCGACATGACGGCCGTTGGTGGACGAATGCCACTCGGCGACAGCCTCCGGCGTGGTGGGCGAATCGTTGGAATCGCCCTGTCCACCGGGCACGGTTGCCAGATCGAGCAGCACGCGGATGTCGTACTTGGCAGCCCACTCAATTGCACGGTCAATGTAGTCGACAACCGAGATGTAGGACGCATCGGACTCCTGTGAGCCAAAGGCATACCAGGGCACCGGCAGACGCACGGCATTGAGACCGATCTGCGCCATGCGGCGAAAATCGTCCTCGCTCATAAACGTCTCGTAATGACGACGCATACGCTCGTTGTAAGCGGCGGTACCCATGGCCTCCTGCAGCTCGGCTGCGTTGGATGCGCCGGTCGCCGCGTACAGCGACGGGGTCACCCAAGGCTCGGGAATAAACCAGCCAGAGAGATTAACGCCGAGTATCCTCTCCATCACTGCCCCCTTCGGATCATGCAGGTCGAACCCGCATCGTATTGCATAGGATAAGTATCGTTTTGAGTATACCCGCGCGTGCGGACAGGCGACCGAACGGTCTGTAAAGTGACGCGAAAGTGGGAGGAATGTCTGGGAACAGGCGGGCTCGGGATGGTGCGATGAGGTGTGTACGCGCGCCAGAGGCAGGCACCGGAAAGCATGTCCCGTTCTATCGCTCAATAATGGGGCGCATTTTCCGCAGAACCCTACACAAAAGAAAAGGACCCCTTTGCAGAGGTCCTAGTCAATTCAAGGTGGCGGGGAAGGGAATCGCGTCCGCGCGCTGCGCGGACGGACCGCTGCGGCGCTTACGCGCCTTGCGAGCTGCGCTGGCAAACGCTTACGCGTTTACTCAGCTCCGCGCCCTTTCGGGTTCGAACCCGCGTCGCGGCAACAAAAAAGCGGCCGGCATCCGCCAGTCGCTTTTCCATTCTATGGTGGGCCGTCAGGGGTTCGAACCCTGGACCTTGGGATTAAAAGTCCCCTGCTCTGCCAGCTGAGCTAACGGCCCGCGGGTGGCATTGTACCACGGTCTGGGACTATTCCCAACTCCATTGGCCGTTCTGGAAAATCACAACTTCACGTCCATCAGGCGTAATGCCCGTAATATCGATGTCGTCCGTGCCAATCATAAAATCGACGTGCGTGCTCGAGACGTTAACGCCATGCTCCAGGAGCTCTTCCTTGGACATGTCATACCCACCCTCGATGCATTCGGGGAAACCGACACCTAGCGCGAGATGGCAGCTAGCGTTCTCGTCATAGAGCGTATCGTAGAACAGTACGCCACTTTCGCGGATCGGCGTGTTCTTGGAGATGAGCGCGACCTCTCCCAGGTGAGCAGCGCCCTCGTCAGTATCGATGATGCTTGCGAGCGTTGCCTTGCCCACACGGGCATCGTAGTCCACTACGCGGCCGCCCTCGAACTTAATCCAAAAATCGTCGACCTTATTGCCATGGTGAATGAGCGGCATAGCCGAATACACGATACCGTCGGCACGCATACGATCAGGCGAGGTGAAGACTTCCTCGGTGGGAATGTTGGGGAAGAAGGGGTGCCCATCGGGCGTCTTGCCCTTGCCGCCGGCCCACTCGTGACCCTTCGTCATGCCAATCGTCAGATCGGTTCCATTTTCCGCGGTGTAATGCAGGCGGTCAAAACGATTGTCGTTCAGGAAACGCAGGTTCTTTTCGAACGCCGCGTCATGAAGCTCCCAGTCGCTCTCCGGGTCCTGGCCATCGGCACGAGCGGTGTGCAGAATCGCATTCCATAGCTTATAGATTGCAACCTCATCGGCGTCTCCCGGGAACACCTCGTGCGCCCAAGCCACGACCGGAGCGCCGGCGATGCACCACGGATTGATGTTGTAATCCAGTCCACGGCGGAAAACTTTGCACTGCGTATTCCTCGCCTTGGATGCCGCGGCCGGCTTGGCTGGATCGATGCCCTTGAGGGCTGCAGGATCCGCACCCTCAATAAAGATAAAGCAGGCGCCATCCTGGGCCAGGGAATCCAACTGCAGGCGCTTCCACTCGGGCGTCTGCTCAAAATAGCTTTTATCGACATGCTCGTACGTGAGCCTCGTCACGGCATCATCGGCCCAAATGACCGTCACGTGGCCAGCGCCGGCGGCATAAGCCTCCGCGACCACCACGCGGGCAAAAGGCGCGCACTCGACCGGAGACTGAACGACAACCTCCTGGCCGGGCTTGACGTTTACGCCTTTGCGGACAACCAGGCGCGCATAGTTTTTAATCTTGGGCTCCAGGGCCTTCATGCCCTCCAGAGCTTCTTCGACCGTCAGGGCAGCTCGAATCATGTGCCACTCCATCTATCTATAGGACAATAATAAGGCGCGCCGCAAAAACGACACGCCTTATATCTTAGCGATAAGTGTGAATGCAAACGCTACTTCTTCTTGGAGTCCTTTTTGTCCTCCTCGGCAGCTGCGCGCTCGATAAGAGCGTTGAGCTTGTTCTCGGACATGCCCTCGGCCTGCGCGCGATACATGTTACGCAAGGGACGAATACGAACGAAGTCGTAGATAAAGTCACCCAGGATGATGACATAGGACAAAACGATGCCGACCATCTGAACAGGACTGGACACCGTGCCGCCGGGAGCGAAGTAGAGCGAAGCCCCGATTGCCACGACGAGCACCATGCCGATAGCGAGCACAGCCCACCAAATACGGCGGCGCTTGGTGTAGTCCTCATCCTGCTTGAGAAGGATATTCGACACCGTGTAGATGCGGTCCTCCTTGGCGCGCTGCTTAGCCTTGCGGGCGCGCTTCTCCTCTTTAGAGAGGCCCTCGAGGTTCTCGCCCTTCTCGAGCTCTTTGCGGCGTGCCTTAGACGAAGCCGGCACGACGCGGACAGAGCTCGCTGCCTGACGGGCAGGCTTAGCGGATGCGGCGGACTTGCGCGCAACCCCGGTAACCTCGTGGGATTGCGTGCGCTTGTTCGTGGCGCTACGGGTACTCACTTATGCGTTCTCCTTCATGCTTGTGAACTGGGAGCCCGTGATGATCTGGAAGGCCTCGCGATAGCGCTCGGACGTGCCATCGATGACCTCGGCGGGCAGGTGCGGGGTCTCCCCCGTCATATCCCAGTTGGCCTTGAGCCAATTGCGGACGAATTGTTTGTCGTAGCTGGGCTGGATCTTGCCCTCCTCGTAGCTGGCAGCAGGCCAGAAACGGCTGGAATCGGGCGTGAGGCACTCGTCGATCAGCGTGACCTTGCCATCGATGACACCAAACTCGAACTTGGTGTCGGCAATGATGATGCCACGGGTCGCGGCGTACTCGGCAGCGGCCTTGTAGATCTTGAGGGAAAGGTCGCGAATCTGCGTGGCGATGTCCTCGCCCACGATCTCGCAGCAACGATCGAACGAGATGTTCTCGTCGTGGTCACCGATCTCGGCCTTCGTGGACGGCGTGAACAGCGGCTCAGGAAGCTTGGAAGCCTCGGTCAGGCCCTCAGGCAGCTGGATGCCGCAGACGGTGCCGTTCTCGTCGTAGGTCTTCTTGCCCGAACCGGTCAGATAGCCGCGGACGATGCACTCGATAGGAATCGTCTGGGCCTTCTTAACCAGCATGGCGCGGCCGGCGAGGTAGTCACGATACTCAGCAAACTCCTCAGGGAAATCCGCCGGGTCGATGGAAACGAGGTGGTTGGGAACGATGTCGGCAAACTTATCGAACCAGAATGCCGAGATGCGGTTGAGCACCTCTCCCTTAAACGGAATCTCGTCGGGAAGAATGAAGTCGAACGCAGAAATGCGGTCGGTGGCGACCATCAGCAGGTTTTCACCGGCATCGTAGATATCACGAACCTTGCCACGGGAATCCGGACGACGCTCCATCGTTGTCACGTGAGTCACTCCTTACCAAAATACGACAGTAATGCGGGTTCTTTCCCGCACGTTTTCGCAAACTCGGAGCGGCAGGGATGAAACCCCTCCTTCACCGAATAGCGAAAAGCTAGTGCTCCATTGTAGTAGATGCTGCGTCTGCCGTGTGCTCGCGGGGCAGATGAATTGTAAAAGTCGTACCCTTTCCAAGCTCCGACTCCACGGATATGTATCCATGGTGACGCTCGACGATCTGCTTGGTCACGGCGAGGCCAACGCCCAGGCCGCCAGCTTCGCGGGCGCGGCTGGCATCGGCGCGCCAAAAACGACCGAAGATGCGCGACAGATCGTCCTTGGCGATACCGATGCCCGTATCCGAAACCGCGATATCGACGTGCTTGCGGTCGCTGAGCACCGACACCACGACCCAACCCCCCTCGGGGGTGTAACGCATGGCGTTGCTCATGAGATTGATGACGCATTGTGTGATCATGTCGGGATCGGCTTCGACGACATCGTCGTGACCTTGGGTCTCGTCAGCAAAGCGCAAGCGCAGATCGCGGTCGACAAACAGGCGCTCCTGGGCATTGACGATGGAACGCACGAAAGGAACCATGTCCACCGGCTCAAGGTTGAGCGGAGCCGTGCTGTTTTCCATGCGCGACAGGTCGAGCATCTGCTGCACCAGACGAGCCAGGCGACGCGTCTCGGAAGCAACAGTCTCCAAGTGCTCATCGTCGGTAGGATATACGCCATCCTGCATGGCCTCGACCGTTGCGAGCATGGCCATAAGCGGCGTGCGAAGCTCGTGTGCAACGTCCGAGGTCAAACGTTTCTCGTGTTTCATATCCTTCTCGAGCGAAGTGGCCATCTCATCGAATGTCTCGCCCAGTTGATCGATCTCGTCATCGCCGCGCAAGCCCGTACGAGCAGACAGATCGCCATCGCGAATTTGCTTGGCCGTGCTGGTAATACGGTGAATCGGCTTGGTGAGCATGCGCGACACGAGTGATCCGATAACGACCGAAATGCAAACTGCAACAACCGCAGCAAGGGCCATGGCGTTAAAGGTCTTCTCCCTAAACGCAGAATCTGCCTTGGTGAGCAAGGCATCGGAGCCGATGGCCCACAGCTTTACTTGTCCGACATGCTCGCCGGAAGACGTTATGATTTCGACGTTTGCAACGCTATCGGAGCCGGTGGGAGCCGACGAGACCGGACTATGCGATGCTTTTTTCCCGCTCGAGCTGCTCGACGGCGATTCGTTCTCGCGCACATCGGCGGTCGCGCTTGCCGAAGGCCATGAGTCGTCATAAACGACAACGCCTTTCTTGTTGACGACCTGCATACCCAAATCGTCGGACACCAAACTCGATGTCGCGACCGTACGTAGCTCGCCCGCAGTCCAATTGCCGTTTTCCTCATACGACGTCGCAAGCTTTTCGGCAGCGGAATTTGCGATTTCGACGATATTGGAGCGCGTGTAATCCGAAAAGACCGTGCCCCACACAACAGAGACCACGCCCACCAGCACCAATACCGTCATGAGCGATGTCAGAGCAAAAGCAAGTGCCATGCGCGAGGGATAGCTCATCGTTGGCCGTGAATCGGAACGAGGCGTGTTCCAACTAGCCTTGGAACCCGCCTCGCTCTCCTGCTTGTGCTTTTGTCCGATTTCAAAGCGCGCAGGTGTCATATGTGATTTCCCTATTTCTCGTCCGACTTATCGGTCTTGGCCGGAGCCTCGAAGCGATAGCCGACACCGTGGACGGTGTAGAGCCACTTGGGCTTCTTGGGATCATCGCCCAGCTTGGCGCGAAGGTTCTTCACGTGGCTATCGATGGTGCGCTCATAGCCCTCAAAGTCGTACCCAAGCACCTTCTCGACCAGCTCCATACGGTTGTAGACACGGCCGGGATGACGAGCAAGCGTGGTGAGCAGCTTGAACTCGGAAGCCGTCAGATCGACTTCCTTGCCTTCGACCAAGATCTTGTGGCCCGAGATATCGATGACCAGATCGCCGAAGTCGAGTACCTCGACGGCGGGCTCGTCGGCCTGGTGGGCACGACGGAACAGGGCGCGTACGCGGGCGACAAGCTCGCGCGGCGAGAACGGCTTAATCAGATAGTCGTCGGCGCCGAGCTCAAGACCGATAATACGGTCCTCGATCTCGCCCTTGGCAGTCAGCATGATGATAGGGACATCCGAGGTATCGCGAATGGTGCGGCAAACGCGCTCGCCGGGGATCTTGGGAAGCATAAGGTCGAGCACGACCAGGTCAAACTGATGCTTCTCGAACTCCTCGATCGCGGACTGACCATCGCCGACGCCCACAACCCAGTAGCCTTCGCGCTCGAGATAGGCAGCGACGGCGTCACGGATTGCCTTCTCATCCTCGACCAGCAGAATCTTTTTTGCATCTGAAGCCATAACACGGCCCCCCTGTCTCAATTAGCTAAGAACAAGCCCATTTTAACGCACCTGAACCCGCCGGATGCCACTATGACGCGGCAGCTCGGCGGGCGGCACTCACAATTACAACGCGTTTATTCCCCTGTTGGCGCCTTTTTAACCCCTCTAAGCTTAAAGAGAGAATAGGCGTGCAGTGACCGTCTCTGGTATACCCTGGCTGTTGCGCACCGTGGCGTACGTAAGGAATGAGTCCGATTTTCCCGCCGTAGCTGGATAATCGCCATACTCCAAAGCGCGGTCGGGCGACAGCAGCGAGCCATAGGTCTTGGCAGAGGTGTCGATCAGGAAATGCGACGCCTGCACCTTAACAAGGTATTTATTCTTCTTGCCAGCCGCACATGCGAGCGGCTCGCGTGACAGGAAGAGGTACGGCCCTCCCTCATTACCGATATACGTGCCCATATTGCCCAAGCTGCCCACGCCACTATAGGTCGCCTCGATAGAAAACACGAAGGTATCGCCCATATATACGGCCTCGAAAGGCGAGACTGACGAGGGAAGGACTAGCTGGGCACGTTTGGTGTTGTTGCCGTCGGTCAGATCGATTGCCGTTATGCCGTAGTAGACACCCTCGTCGTTGCGGACACGCGGCGAGATGGTCAAAATGCCGTCGCTCGCACGCGGGGCCGATGCAAAGCGGCCCGTCGATTTCCAAATTGTCTCGGCCTTGGATTCATCAAGCGAGCGACGATAGCAAAACGAATCACTACTCGTTTTATTGCCGCCTGCCGAAGGCATTTTATACCAGATGACTGATGATCCGAACGCCGTAAACAGTGGCGGATCATAGTCCTTGCCACCCCGATCGAGCTCAACCGCGTCGCCAGAGAGCGAAGCGCCCGACAGATTTTGAGCGTAGAGCTTCCACGATGAATTGGCAAAGTTCATCTCAACCCACGCAAACACGCCATCGCCGGCACGGACATCGTAAAAAGCATATCCCGTGCCCTCGATAGGATCCTCGATTAATGTGGTAAGCGAGCCATCGCCCAGGTTGAGCACACCAAGCGTATTGGCATGCAGGGCAGAAGCAGGCGCCATCATCGCGGCGGCGTAGTCGCCATCGCAGTAGTACAGCAGCGTGCCCAGCGGCAGCGTCCACGACGCCGCCGGCTCAAGATCGATATCAACAGCTTCGTACTCATCAGTGATCGAGACAATCTTCGAATCGTCCTTGATAACCTGCGGCTCGCCGGCGGCATCGTCGCTGGTGCCCGTTTTTTTCGAGCAGCCGGCAAGCACCGTGGCAGCGCCCGCGGCGGCACCGCCGAGCACAAAGCCACGGCGCGATATTCCATTCTTGATGTGGTCGGCGATACCCATTAGGCGATCTCGGCGCGAGCGGCCTCGATAGCGCGCGTAAGCTGATCGGCGCAAGAGGTCTTTTTCATACCGCAGGTATTACCAGCGAGAACCTCGATTACGCGATCGGCAGGAGCACCCTCGACTAACTTGGAGATTGCCTTGAGATTGCCGTCACAGCCGCCGGTAAACTCAACGCCCAGCACCTTGCTGCCATCGTCAGAGAGATTGAGGTGAATATTGCGAGAGCATACACCCTGCGGCTTGTAGTCAAAACTAATCATTGAGATCCCCTCTCAGAAAGAAATTTCAGACGTCTATTATCCCCGCCTGGGCCGACTTATTATCGCAAGCACCGATTCAACATCCTACGATGCATGGACTCGCGGGGGCAAGATTAGCAGTCCGCACCCTGTGCGTGGACCGTGCGCTTCTCCCGATACATATTGTGGTCGGCGACACGATATACATCGGCCAGCGTATTTCCAGCCGTCTCGACGGTCGCCACGCCAATCGATGCGCTGACCGTCAGGGCCTCATCGCTTACCGCGGCAAGACCGAGACGAAGATCCTGTTCCAGCCCGAGCGCAGACTCGTTGTCAGTATGGGGGCAAACCAGCAAAAACTCGTCGCCGCCAAGGCGCATCGGCAGATAATCCGCACCAGCCACCCGCCGCAGCACGGACGCCGTCCGTCGCAGCAGTTCATCCCCCATCTCGTGACCATAGATGTCGTTGGTCCGCTTGAGATAATTGCAGTCCAACATAATCACGCTCACGGGCAAGTCCTCGTTTACCAGGCTATCTCCGCGCGATTCAAGATAGTTGCGGTTGCGAAGCCCCGTCAGTTTGTCTTGATATGACAGCTCCTCGGCATGCTTGACCATCGATATGTTGTGCGTCGCCACGACGACCGACTCCAGCCGGCCTTGCTCATCGCGATGCTGGGGGACAACCTGTAGCGAGTACCAAGCGCCTCGACAATCTCGCACCTCGGCAGCCAAGTACGGTACGCCCTCCATACGTTCACGAAGCGAACTTATATCTACGAGTCCCACAACCGCTTCGCGGCTTTCGGGGCTCACGATATCCCGGCAGACCGTGTCCATAAAGTCATATGCCTCGCTGTGCTCGGCAAATATCTTCGCTATCGCCGGCGACATATTGATCCCCTCGATCTCGAGGGTGTCGAGATGCAAAAGGAAGGTCGAATCGTAGATGGCGCTTATGGCATTGATAATGCAGAGCTGTTTATCCTTTTCGACCAAATTGCGGTGGTCAACGATATTTCGAGCCAACAGCACCACGACCCAAAACGCAAGACACACCAAGACGCCGACGGCGACAAATGAAATCCTGTCAGACATGACCTCAGATTTGGGATATAGCGCAAACAGGCGGTAGTCCTTATATGCCGCACGCACGGCATACCATTCGTCTCCTCGATATTCGATGCGCGTCAGGCCGTCGTCTTTCCACTCAACTCCTACGCTGGTGAGGAGTCGGGCGAGCGACACGTCAGCATCGGCACTGTTGGATGAGACAATCTCCGCATCCTCCATAACAAGCACCGTGGGACCCTGGTGGAAGGTACTGTTCGAAAGCACGTCGGCTATGGCATATGAATAGTCGTCCGCCGTATCGGAAACAAGTGAGCGGTATGCCAGGGCAACGCCGTCGCCATACGGAACAGCACAGACGGCAAAAACGACACCACGGCGCTCATCGACAGTTGAGTAGGTCACTTTGGAACCTTGATACATCGATGCGACCGGCGAACAGGCCAACTCATCTCGCCACAACATGAGCGGGTCGCGACCATCGATGTCGTAGTGGGCAGCCATATGGCCATCGGAGTCCATGACCATCAGCCCCGAAAGGTTCTCGGCATGGACAAATTGCTCGATAAGATCGTCGTTAACCTCAACGCGATCAGAGGACAGGAGCGTCACAAACGATTCGACCGCGGCGAGCAAATCGTGCGTCGCCTCGGTTTTTCTCCCCTGTTCGTAGCGGTCATATTTTTCGCAAGCGTTCTCCAAAAACACCATGGTTTCTTGGCCAAACCCAAGCGTTTTTTCGAGGCAGCGATGGGTTCCAACCGTATACAACAGGCCTAACAAGACGGCGCTGACAATAACGCTGGCAGCTATGACGTTCAGAGTCTTTCGACTCAAGCGGTGCTCATCAGTTGTCATGAATTTCCTCCTTGCCCGCCCGTCGTCGCTCCTGTCTTGTAATTGCCCACAATACGGTCAATCGTGCCATCTCGATCCATGTCGAACAGCGCGGTATTGAGATCCTTTACGACCGATCCTTCATAGCTGTCATCAAACGCGACGCCCAGGTCAACCGTCATAACATTGTCGGCAAACACACGGTAAACGCCGGGATACTGAGCAACGAGTCGGTCAAGCGACTGGACATCCGCCATCCAGCAGTCAACGTACCCTTTGACTAGAGCGGCTTTGCAGAGTTCGGCAGAGCCATATGATTTGATTTGAACGTCCGACGAGACCCCCAGATCCCCCGCAAGCAATCGGCGTTCACTCACCGAACCCGCAATCACCGCAATGGTCTTACTTCCATCGAGATGTGCCAAGGACTTGATGCCACTCGTTTTCTTGGCGGCAACCGAGACCGTCACGGTTAGATACGGCTCGGTCCAGTAATACTTATCCTCGCGATAACAGGGAGAATAGTCACACCACAGGCAATCGATATCACCGTTTTTGAGCAGCCGGTCGCGATCGTTCCAGTCAATATCGACAAACTGTGGCTTGAGCCCCGCACGCTTGCAGGCCTCGCGGGCGATGTCGATATCGATACCGGCGTAATCGCCCGTGGTATCGACATACACATAGGGGTCGTTATCCGTAACGCCGATTTTGAGCACCGGGAGATCTCTATCGGCTTCATTCGAGGAGGAAGAACTGCTTCGAACGGTATACGTCAGGGCGCCCGCACAGACGGCAACAAGGAGTATGAGCGTAAACGAGACGATGGTGGCCCGCTTGATGCGTCTGGGCACGTGCCCCCTTTCATCGAAACAGCAGTCGGAGTTCATTTTATTACCCGGGCGCATATGCGACAGTAAAAAAGCGCCTCGCCCAAGACGGGCAAGGCGCCAAAGGTTGAAATGCATCCGCAAGCGGTCGAATTAGGTTAACCCTACTCGAAGCTCAGCTGCTCCAGGCGATCGAAGACCGTATCGATGCGGGTGAGGAAGTCCCACGGATCAAAAATCTCGTCGAGCTTCTCCTGGCTGACGGTGCAGCGCGGATCGGCCTCGAGACGCTCCTTAAAGGTGGGGCCAGAGACACAATCCTGCACCTCGTGCCAGGTGGCCATGGCGTTCTCCTGCACAATGGCGTACGCATCCTCGCGGGTGATACCCGTATCGACGAGGGCAAGCAGGACCTTGGAGGAGAAGATGAGGCCGCGGGTCTTGTTGAGATTGGCCATCATGCGGGCCGGATACAGCTGCAGGCCGTCGATAACGCGAATGAGGCACTGGAACATATGGTCAAGCGCGATGAAGCTATCGGCCTGGGCGACACGCTCGGCGGAAGAGTGCGAAATGTCGCGCTCGTGCCACAGGGCGACGTTGTCGAAGGCGACCTGGGCGTTGGACTTCACGACGCGCGACAGACCGCAGACCTTCTCCATGGTGATGGGGTTGCGCTTGTGCGGCATGGCGGAGCTGCCCTTTTGGCCCTTGCGGAAGGGCTCCTCGGCCTCGAGTGTATCGGTCTTCTGCAGGTTGCGGACCTCGGTCGCGATGCGCTCGCAGGTGGCCGCTGTAGTGGCAAGCACGCCGGCAAGATAGGCGTGGTGATCGCGGCTGATGACCTGCGTGGACAGCGGGTCGTGAACCAGACCCAGGTGCTCACAGACGTACTCCTCGACGAACGGCTCGATGGAGCTGTAGGTGCCGACGGCACCGGAGATGGCACCGAAGGCAACGTTCTTGCGAGCATCCTCAAGACGATCAAGGTCGCGCTTGAGTTCCCATGCCCAAGAGCCAAACTTCATGCCGAAGGTCATCGGCTCAGCATGGATGCCATGGGTGCGTCCGGCGCAGAGCGTATTGCGCTCCTCGAAGGCGCGGCGCTTGCAGATCACGCCGAGCTTCTTGACGTCCTCGATAATCAGGTCACACGCCTGAGTAAGCTGATAGCACAGAGCAGTATCACCCAGGTCGGAGCTGGTCATACCGTAGTGAACCCAGCGACTAGGCTTGGGCTCGCCCTCGGGAACATCGGCGTCGATATATTCCTTCATGTTGGTCAGGAAGGCGATGACATCGTGGCGCGTGACCTCCTCGATCTCATCGACCTTCGCCTTCTCAAAGTTGGCATGGTCGCGGATCCACCGGGCTTCGTCTTTAGAAATGCCGATCTTGCCGAGCTCCGCCTGGGCCTCGCAGGCCAGAACCTCGATCTCCTGCCAAATGGCATACTTGTTCTCGAGGGAGAAGATATGTCCCATCTCCGGGCGGGTATAGCGATCGATCATAGCGGCTCCTTTTTGGTTATTGGCACGTTGGTCGTAACTCAACCATTGTACCGTGCGCGGGTGCGAGTATGGGCAGCAGGCATTAACCTAACATTTTGGAATTGGAGCGGGCAACGGGACGTCCGCGTATTTGCTTCGCAAATCCGCACCGGCTGCGGTCGCCTATCGGCGACCTTGCCTGCTCGCTATAAACGCTTCGCGTTTATTTAACGCTCGCACCCTGTCGGGTTCGAGTCCCGGCACTTTATTGAAAAAGGCACAGTAACGAAACGTTACCGTGCCTGAAATTCGAATGGAGCGGGCAACGGGACTCGAACCCGCGAGTGTCAGCTTGGGAAGCTGATGCCTTACCACTTGGCGATGCCCGCTTGTGTGTTGGCTAGTATAACGCGGTTGTCTTGTTCGATACAAGGGCGGCGATGCTTGTTTTAGCTGTGGAGATTCGTTTGAAAATCGCGTCAATTGTGGAGACGAGGACCTTTGACTTCCTGTTCACCTTATCTTCTACCTGCGCTTTTGCTTGATTGTTGTATTTGAGCTCAATTTGTCAGGAATTGGGCAAGCTTTTGGTCAGGCTCCGGTACTTACCCGCATGAACCTCGGGGGTAGCCTCATCCTACGCGTCGCAGCCTCCCCGTGCGGCGCACGAGGGATAAGGAGCAGCCATGTCCAACGCATCCACGCACTCTGTCCACAGCGCAATCGCAACAGGTCCGCTGCTCCTGCTCCTCTTCCTGCTTTTCGGCTGCCTGGCACCGGGAGCCGCATTTGCCGTCGATGGCTACGACCAGCTCGGCTTCCGCACTATTAGCGATGATTGTGGGCCCTTCTTCATCGGCAAGTATGAAGCTCAAGACGCCTCGATTGCCTACTGCATGAACCAGGAGCGTCCCGGCCCCACCAAGCCGGGCGGCCCATGGCTCAACTTTGATCAAGGCTGGGTGTGGCTCGACGACGAGTTCGCGGCAATCGTTTGTCACGGATATCCTACCGCCACGTCGTTTGGCGGTTACCATCTTTCACCCGATCGCGCCCGCGCCGCCACCCAGCTTGCCGTATGGATGCTCAACGGCACTACCCATGTCGACGGCACCTACTCCTACACGACCGCTCAGGGCAAAACCAAGAGCGGGCACTTTACCGCCGACAATGAAGTCGTGGCGGCTGCGCGGTGGCTCCACGACAGCGCAAAATCAGGAAGCATCAAAGCCGCTCCGCACCGCGCGCGGCGCTATCTGGGAACCGTATCGGGCGGCAGCAGACGTCAAGACATGCTCTATGTACTGCCGGCGGTCTCTGTTTCCTTCCAAAAGCAGTCTGCTAACACCGTTATTACCAGCGGAAACAATACTTATCAGTTTGACGGGGCAACATTCGATATTTTTGAGAGCGCCAGCGGCGCGCGTGTCGGCACCATCAAGATGGACAGCAACGGTCGAGCGCAAGCAACACTTCTGCCCAACACGGCATACTACCTAGTTGAAACGAAGGCGCCGGCCGGCTATGTCCCCCGCCACGATCGTATTGCCTTTACCACGGGGAATGACGGCGGGCGGGTCGCCATTGATGAACAGCCCGGCACCATCAACCTGCGTATCGTAAAACTCGATGCCGCGACGAATGCCGGCCCCCAGGTGGGATCTTCACTCGCAGGAGCAGAGTTCACGTGTGTGTCGCAATCAACCCCTGGATGGACACAAACTCTCAGGACCGATGAAAGCGGTCGAGCTACCCTCACCGATGTCCCCCTGGGAACCTTTACCATCTATGAATCGAAGGCACCCGAGGGCTATTTGCCCTCCGGTGACAGTTGGTCTTACACCGTTGGAGCCGACCAACTCGGCGATTCAGGCGTGGTCGAGATCGAATCTCGCGTTTCCAATATCCCCATTGCGTTTGACCTTGAGATTTCCAAATTCAAGGACTACGGCAATAGCGATCAATCCGGCTTGGAGCAGCCGGCAGGAGATGTTGTCTTTGAGGTTGTCAGTAACAGCTCTCAGCAGGTTGTTGGCACACTGACTACAAACATCTATGGCTTTGCCTCCACCAAAGACCAGCCCGAAGCATGGTTCGGCACAGGCAAGCGACCAGCCGGTGTCCACGGAGCCGTCCCATACGACCGCGCCGGCTACACGGTTCGTGAGGTTCCGGAAACCGTCCCCGAGGGTTTTAAACGTGCGGGGGAATGGACCGTCGAGGCCAATCAGATTTCCGACGGCGCCGAGCTTCAATATATCGTGGACAACCACGCTCTGTCGACGCATCTCCAGATTGTAAAACGCGATGCCCAAACAGGCGCCTCTGTTCCCCTAGCCGGATTCACCTTCCAACTCCTCGACAGCAATCACAAACCCGTCTCGCAAACATGCTGGTATCCAGCATATAACGTAATGGACACCTTTACGACTGACGCGACCGGCACCGTCACACTGCCCGAATCGCTCGTGCCGGGCACCTATTATGTACGCGAAACCTCGGCCAAAGAGCCCTATCTTGTCGGCGGAGAGATCGAGGTAAACATACCCGCCGATATAAACCTAACGCCCGTTGCAATCGTCTCGTATTATAACCACGCCGCGACCGGAAACATCAGGATCGTTAAAACCGATGCCGTAGACGGCAGCAGCCTCGCGGGCGCCATCTTTGAGATCCGTGCCTCAGGTGATATCGTGCGCCCCGACGGTAGCATTGCCGCGCTCGACGGTGAGACTGTCGCTACCGTCACGACGGATGAAACTGGAGAAGCACGCGCGGACGACCTCCCGCTGGGATCTGGCACCGCACGCTACGAGGTTGTCGAGACTCAAGCGCCGACCGGCTTCTTACTCGACCGGACGCACCATATCGTCGACCTTACCTATGCCGACCAGAAAACACCCGTTGTGGAAGCACGGCTTAACGTATCCGACGATTACACCAAGGTTGATATCTCCAAGGTCGATGCAAGCGGAGAGCAGGAAGTGAAAGGCGCACAGCTCACCTTATATGGTCCCGATAAAACCGAAATAGACTCCTGGACCTCATCCGACAAGCCGCACCGCATCGAACATCTTGCACCCGGCACCTACTCGTTGCGCGAAACGATGTCTCCGCGGACCTATGACCTTGCCGAGGAGATAACGTTTGAAATAAAGGATACGGGAGAAGTCCAATCCGTCGCGATGAAGGATGCGCCCATCGAGATCAAAGGACAGGTCGACAAGCGTCAGGAACTTGTCCAACCTATCGGGAAGGGTCTGTTGGCTAACGGCGATGGAAAAAACCGCGCCGCGATGCAAACCAATACGGATGGGCTTTTCTCCTATACCATCGATGCTCGAAACGATTCCGCTACTTGGGTTGATGAGTTTACGATTACCGATGATCTTGAGTGCGCCAAAGACGGCACGGCGAGATTCGTCTCAATCGAAACCCCCGTCGCCATCGGCGACCTCAACGGTCTGTGCAACGTGTGGTATCGCACGACGCCGTTGGACTCGACAGACGTCGATGAGCCGGCAAACGCGACGCTTGACGATGGGCACGAAAATCTTTGGCTTGAGTCCGACGAAGTAAAAGAGAGTCTGGGTGAAGATTGCCGCCTCGTCGATTACGACGGCTGGCACCTCTGGAAGGCGGATGTCTCGACCACGGAATCCGCCAAACTCGAGGCGAAAGAACTCGACCTTGCATCCAATACCGTCGTGACGGGCATTCGCATTGAATACGGTGCGGTAGCCGCCGACTTTACGACTCGAAGCGATACGGATTCTTGGACCCGTGATGATCTCAAAGATGAGCACGACGACCTTGACGATGCCAAAGCAATCCTTGGCACAGATGCTCGGGGCGCAGTCGTGCACATGCAGGCAACGTCGGCTTACACACCCCAAACTGCACTCACCAACAGCGCACGCGTCGATCTTTGCCGCAACGGCGGCGGCGATAAACTTGAGTCACATGACGAGGACAGTGTCATTCAACGCTGTACCCTACCGCAGGACCTACCGGCAACAGGATCAGCTCCCATCGCCGCTTGCATCACCGCGCTCCTGACCTCGGGTGCCGCAGCCCTATGGTTCGCTCGCCTTAGGTCAATCCCAAAGAAGCGCTAGCGCGATGAAAAAGCGGGCGAGCCAGTCCCCCGGCTCGCCCGCTTTCAATCATTTAAATCGCCGCATCTACTCTGCAGACGAAGATCCACCATCAACGATTGCTTGCTCGGACTCAGGAATCCCATCGGCACCCGTGCTCTGTTCTTGCTCCACCTCTTCGCTGATTGCGGAGGCGGGGGTCGAGCCCTTCGCGCCCACGATGTAGGCAGCTCCAAACCCTAACGCAATGGCAATCAAGGTCAAAATCACGTAGACAGGCCAATGGCGCTTAATATACGAAAACACGTTGACTCCTTAGAGCTCCGTCTACGAACGGCGGATAACCTCGGTCACGACCTCGGATACCGTGGCAATGCTCGTCGGGTTGACATTGTGGGGCAGGTCGTCCTCGGTACGAGCGCAAGCCAGACGCGTGCCGTCCACGCCGGCGATGGTGAGGGCTCGGCGGCTCGCCTCGAGGGCGGCGTAGGCATCGGTCTTGGCATAGGGCATCTCGAGCGCGCCACAATCGACATGGAACGACTTGCACACCTTGCTGACCAGGTTCATGATGCGGCGATCGCCCTTGAGCAGCTGCTGTTCGCCCTCAACCGTCACCACCGAAAGCCTACCGGCGCCGACGGATTCAAGATTGATGAAGAAGACGCCGCGGAGCTTATCGCGATGCGAAGCCAAGAAGGCCTTCATACCGGCGCCATCACAATCCGAGGCGCCCGTTGCCACAAACCAGATATCGTGACCGAGCAGCTCATCGTCGCCCATAGAGGCGACAGCCGAGAGCATATCTTCGGAAGAAGCGCCGTCGGAAGACGTAGCGCCGCCCTTCCAGCCATCGTTATCGTCCTCGAAATTATCCCACGAACCGATGCCGCGACCGGACTTCTTGGCATCGTAATCGTCTTCGACGCCCAGCCAATCACTCATGCTGTCCTGTTCGTTTTTCTTTTTACGACCGAACAGGCCGCCCAGGCCGCGCTTGCGAGACTTGGGTGCCGCCGGGGCGGGAGCCGAAATGGTCTCGATCGGCTGAGCGCCCGACGCAACGGGCCTAGGAGGCGCAACGGGTGCCGATGTTGGTTCGGGACCCTGAGCGGTAGCAAAGGGGTCGTTGACCTGTGCGGAGGGGTCGGGAAGGTCGAACAGCGACGTGCGAGACGCAACGTTTGCCTGCTTCATCGACGGCAGCGACGGATCGGGGACCGAAGCCAGCGGAGACGAGGAAGGTGCAGGCGACGGAGCCGACGCCGGATCGGGAACATTCATCTGCGGACGCGGTGATGCCTGGGAGGAAATCTGGGCCATAAGGGAATCGACCGTTTCGTCCTGGGTGGGAGCAACATCGGCAACCGTGGCACCGGAACCACTCGGGGTCGGCATGGTGAAAATCTGCGTGGAGTAAGGCCTCGACTCATCTGTCTCGGGAGCCTCGGAAACCGCAGGCACTTCCTCCTGCTCGACCTCGGTCGAATCACCTTGATCGGCTGCCGCGTATTGCTCTTCGTCACAGTTGACCTCGACGGGCTCGTGCCCGGCGACATCTTGGATTTCGGCAGCATCAATAGGCTCGTCATCGTCTGCCGCGTCGCCCTGCTCATCGGAAACAGGAAGGGGCTCGGCAATCGCGGTGCCTTGCTTTTCAAACGTTATCGTGGAATCGAACTGCGCGGCATCAAACGACATGGTGCTATCGACGTGCTGCTGAGCCTCAAAGGACGTTGTAGCTTCGGCGGCGTCGACAGGCACGGACTGCATAGCCTCGTTCTGCTCGAACTCTTGCGCCGCGCGCTCACGTGCCGCCTCGGCTGCCTGCTGCTGAGCGATAGCCTCCTGCTCGGCAGCCTCGCGTGCGGCAGCGCGCTTCCCCTCGAAATCGTCGACAAATTTCCTGCCCTTTGCAAGCGCACCCTTAAAGAAGTTGGAAGCGCTGGCGCCAATCGAAGAGAACGCGGATGCAATATCGGCATGGGGCGTTGCCGCGGGAATCTCGGCCGAGAAATCAGTATCGCTCTCGTAAGACACGCGCCTCGGCTGTTCAGCGTAATCGTCGTCAGGCTCGTCCGTAACGTCTTGCGCCGGCGCGGCGGGAGCCAAAATGTCCAGTCCTGCCGCGGGATCGATCGCGGACACCGCCTCGGGCTCGGCAACGGCAGCGGCAACCGCGGCAGACTCATCATCCACGGCGACAACGGGCGCAGATGCAGTCACGACGGGGGCAGGCTCGGGCTCAAACGTCGGCTCCTCGCCTTCCTCGTAATCGAGCGTGCAGGACTCGGGAAGCATTCCGAGCGCACGGATGGCATCCGAACCAAAGCGGATGTTGCCGGCGGCATTGCGATAGAGCCTGGGCTCGGGCTCGGCCGCGACAGGCTCCTCCGCCGGCTCGGCAGTGGGAACCTCGTCATTGAACTCTTCGGCCTGGACAGCCTGATTCTGATCCTCGGGCACGATGGCGCCAATCAGCGTCTCGTCGGCAGACGCACCCTCAAAGCCCTCGATCTGCTCGTCGAAAGCCTCGCCCTGTTCGGGCTCGGTCTGAGCGTCGGGAGCAATCGGCTGACCGAACTCGTCCTCGGCGTAGGTAGGCTCTTCATACTCGATGGTGTTGCCGTAGTCGTTTTGCTGCTGGGCCGCGGCATACTCGGCCGCCGCGCGCGCCATCTCCTCGGCGCGACGCTTCTGCTCGCCAAAATAGGTATCGAATGGAATGTCATCGGGGAACTCGTTTTCGCCCTGATAGGGGGCAACGTTGTCCATGACACCGAGCATGGCGGCAACAGAGGACTTGTTGCACACCGCGCCAGACGTGTAGGGAAGCACAAAACGGTTGGAGATGATATTGGCGGCGTTGGCCAGTGCCACAAGGGAGGCCAGAATCGCGACAACCCACAGCAGCACCTTGAGCACGCCGGGAAGCGGCAGGATACGCAGGATGGCGACAGCCGCGGGCGCGATCGTGGCAACAGGCAGGAGCTTGGCGATGAGCGCGCGATACGGAGCGTAGGGCTCGCGAGCAAGGAGCTCGGCACGGGGGGAATCATAGTGCGCCACCACGACGACCGGGCGGTTGCGCGGAGACGCAAGCGGGCCCGAGGCCTTGTGATAGGCGATGACATTTTGGCTCACACCGGTCTTTCCCAGGCGCGAAACCACGGGATGCCCCGTGCGCTCGAGCACGTAGAGCACGGCACCGACAATGGCCAGCAAGGTGCCGACCAAGCCGATACCGCCGCCGATGCCCATCAGCAGGGCGCCGGCAAACGCCAGAATACCGGTAACGGCAAACGCCAACCTGCTGGGCGCGGGAGCATTAAATTCCTGCACCTCGGGGTCAAAGCCGTGGTTGCGGAAAATCTGAGCGATATCCTCGGCAGCCAGGCGCTCTTCTTCACTGCACGCCGGCGTAATGCCGGTGTTCTGCAGCAGGTGGTTAATATAGTTCTGGGTGTTCGCCATGTGCGCTCCACATCCATAATCCGACAAATAGGCCCAATGCATGCACATTAGAACCGTATATAGTCGAAAGTATACCCCGAGCGAGCGCAAACGACCGAATTCGGGCCATCTTAACGCCGCGAGCGGACAAGGATATAGCCTAATCTCCATATCGGACTAAAATCATGGCATCAAACGACCTTCTCATGCGAGGATTCTATGACGGCAAGCGACGCGACCGCGACAATTAAAAAGGGGGCGCCCGAGCCCGGTTTCGATAAAACGGCTCAGCGCATCCTCAACCTTTTCTTTGTACTCAACAGTTCTCCCGAACCGCTGACGACCGAGCAAATCGTCCTGGATTCTGATTTGGGATACGGCTCGGGCAATATCGACTCAGACAAGCGCAAGTTCCGCCGCGATCGCGACAAGCTGCTCGAACGCGGC
This sequence comes from uncultured Collinsella sp., assembly GCA_959599615.1. Taxonomy (GTDB): domain Bacteria; phylum Actinomycetota; class Coriobacteriia; order Coriobacteriales; family Coriobacteriaceae; genus Collinsella. The sequence continues at coordinate 23,218 of CAUGKA010000007.1, forward strand.
ATCATTATCAGAGAGGTTCGTGCTGCCGGAGCACAGGAAACCGAGGAGAGCGCGTGGACGATCGACCGCGAGCACACGTTTGCCGCTGGCGGTCTCATCACCGCAGACGATGCCGACATCCTGCTCAATGCCATCGACCAGACACTCGCGGCAGGCTCATCCGCCTTTGCCGCGCCGCTTGCCGACATTCGCTCCAAGATTGCCTACCTCACCGGCATGTCGACGACAGGAGAGGCACCGATTCGCCGCTCTCCCGCCGTCGATGCGGTATGGAGCGCCTTTGCCGAGCGTTGCGCGCTGCGCTTTTTGTACCAAAACGGACGCGGTGAGCAACGCGAGCGGACCGTTTGCGTCTACGGCATGTTCGAGCGCGAGGGTACGGCATACTTCTGCGGCCTCGACAATGCCACAGGCAATATCAGAACATTCCGCTGCGACCGCATCATTCGCGCCTGGAGACCTTCGAAAGCCTACGCCATTCCTGCGGATTTTAACCTCAACGATTACTTATTCTTTGAGTTCGATTTTGCCGACCGCCCACCCGTTGCGGCTACGTTCTCGTTCGCGCGCGAAGCGCAGGCCGATATGATCAGCGGTCTAACGCGCGGGCGAGGCGAGCTCATGCGCACTGAAGCAGAGTGGATCTGGACCGTTGACGTGCGCGACTTTGAGGCCGCAGCCTCGTTTTGCATGGCTCATGCCATGGATGGCATGAGGCCCGTCGCCCCCGATTCTCTCAGGCAGGCGTGGAATCATCTCATCGAAAGGACGGTGCACGAGCATGCCCGTGCGTAAACTCACCAGCGAGCAAAGACTCTCGCGCGCCATCGACATCATGGAGGCCCTCTACGCTGCCGGCGAGAATGGCATGACACGAGACGAGCTTTGCAGCCGCTTTGATATCACGGGGGCATCGCTCGACGAGATTCTCGAGATCGTCTCGACGCTTGCGGACCGAGAATCGGGCGCACGTATTATCTGCGAGCACCGTGGCGAGTGCGTGGTCCTCACCGGTGATGCGGGGCGCGTGCTGCCGCTGCGTCTGAGTGCCGCCGAGGGCGCTGTGCTCAACCATGAACTTGAATCATTGGGGATCGAACCTCAAGCGGCGGCTCGAATACGGCGGGCCCTTCTTCCCAAAGAGCTCGGATACAACCAGCGCGTCTTTGACACCGTCGCCCACGGATCGCACTGGCAGCAGCTGAGCTGCGCCATTCGGGACGGCGTTCGCTGCCGCATCTCGTATCGCTCGATGGATGACACACAGGCGCGCGAGCGTTTGGTTGACCCCTTGCGCATCACAACAAATGGCGACCAAACGTATCTGATTGCCTGGGATGTCGCGGTCGATGAACAGCGTACCTATCGTATGGATAAAATCGAGGGCCTGGTCTTGACCGACGACTCCGTCGTGCGCCACGCACCGGAGCCCGCGACCCTCCACGACTCCCTCGCCCAGGCGGAGCGGAGCACGAAGCTTCTCATGCCGCGCGCCTTGGCAGAGCGCCTAGACTGGCCCGGCATCATGTCGATTGAACCCAATGGGGCGGACAGCTCAACAGTGAATGTACGCTACGGCTCCGAGCGCTGGCTGTTAAGCCAGGTAATCGCAGCGGGCGGGGCCAT
>CAUGKA010000008.1 GCA_959599615.1 uncultured Collinsella sp.
TGCCACACCGCACTGGCCGAGGCCGAGATCGAGTACTCCGACGAGACGAGCCCGTCCATCTTCGTGCGCTTTGAGTTGACCTCCAAGCCCGCCGGCCTCGAGAACTTCGACGGCCCGGTCGACTTCATCATCTGGACGACCACGCCGTGGACCATCCCGTCCGACCAGGCCGTTTCCCTCAAGCCCGGTGCCGCCTACGTCGCCGTTGAACACGAGGGCCGTGCCGAGGTCATGCTCGAAGACCTGGCTCCCAAGTGCTGCGAGGAGTTTGGCTGGGAGTACACCCCGGTCATGGTCGACGGCAAGCCCTACGTGGTTTCCGCCGAGACCTTCCACCACATCCACTACAAGCAGCCGATCTTTGACGGCGTTGAGGGCGTGGCGCTGCTGGCCGATTACGTCGGTGTCGATGACGGTACCGGTATCGTCCACAACTCGCCCGGCCACGGCGTCGACGACTACTTCGCCTGCCTCAAGGAGGGCATCACCGACATCTGCATGCCGGTCGATGACGACGGCAAGTTCTACACCGGCGAGGAGTTTGGTACCGGTGGCCCCTTCAGCGGTATGGACACCGATGAGGCCAACCCGCATATCATCGAGTTCCTGCGCGAGCGTGGCACCCTGGTCCTCGAGAAGAAGATCACGCACAGCTATCCGCACTGCTGGCGCTGCAAGCACCCGGTGCTCTTCCGTGCTACCGACCAGTGGTTTGTCTCGATGGACAAGACCGGTTTGCGCGAGCAGGCTGGCAAAGAGGTCCGCGAGAACGTCAAGTGGTATCCGGCCCATGCCGCCAACCGCATTGGCGCCATGGTCGAGCAGCGTCCCGACTGGTGCATCAGCCGCCAGCGCAACTGGGGCGTGCCTATCCCCAGCTACACCTGCGCCGACTGCGGCGAGAAGGTCATGAACGACGCCACGCTCGACGCCGTTATCAAGCTCTTCCACGAGAAGGGCTCCGACGCCTGGTTTACCGATGCTCCCGAGAGCTACCTGGGCGAGGCCTGCGTCTGCCCCAAGTGTGGTGGCCATCACCTCAAGGCCGATAAGGACATCCTCGACGTGTGGTGGGACTCCGGCGTCTCCTGGAAGGCCGTCTGCGAGTACCGTCCCGAGCTGGAGTACCCGGCGGACGTCTACCTCGAGGGCTCCGACCAGCACCGTGGTTGGTTCCAGAGCTCGCTGCTCACCTCGGTGGGCGCCAATGGCCATGCCCCGTACAAGGCGGTCGTCTCGCAGGGCTTCACGCTCGACGGCCAGGGCCGTAAGATGTCGAAGTCGCTCGGCAACGTCATCGACCCCAACAAGGTCTGCGACGAGATGGGCGCCGACATCATCCGCCTGTGGGTTGCCTCCGTCGATACCAGCTCCGACGTGTCCATCGACCACGAGATCCTTGCCCGTACGTCCGATGCCTACCGTCGTTTCCGCAATACGCTGCGCTTCCTGCTCTCCGAGCTCGAGGGTCAGTTTGAGCCCGAGACCGACGGCGTCGCCTTTGCCGACCTGCTGCCGCTCGACAAGCTCATGGTTGCCCGCCTGACCCAGGTTCAGGCCGAGGTCGACGATGCCTACGCCAGCTACGAGTTCCCGCGCGCTTACCGTGCGCTTTACGACTTCGTGGTTACCGAGCTCTCCAACGTGTACCTCGACGCCCTGAAGGACCGTCTGTACTGCGACAAGCCCGGCTCGCTCGAGCGCCGCAGCGCCCAGACCGTGCTGGCCGAGCTCTTCTCGATGCTCATGCGCGACCTGCAGCCGATCCTGTCCTACACGGTCGACGAGGCCATGGCCTATGCGCCTGCCGGCTGCGTCGATCACCAGAAGTACGCCGCGCTGCTTGATTGGTATAAGTCGCCCATTACGGTCGACGAGGCCAACGAGTTTGAGGGCGTGCTCGAGGCTTCGCTCGAGCTCCGTAGCGCCGTGACCAAGGCCCTTGAGGATGCCCGCTCCGCCGGCACCTTCACTAAGAGTCAACAGGTCCGCGTCAAGGCGGTCGTTCCCGCCGAGGTGTATGCGCTGCTGACCGGCGACAAGGCCGTCGACCTGGCCGAGTTCTACATCGTCTCCGCTGTTGAACTGACCCAGGGCGAGGAGCTCTCCGTTGCCATCGAGGCTGCCGAGGGCGAGTGCTGCGATCGTTGCTGGAACTACCGCACCACCGTCGGCGAGTACAACGGTCACGCACATATTTGCAAGAGGTGTGCGGAAGCCCTTTAAGGCACGGTAACTCGGCATTTTAGTTATAGGGAGTATTTGGGCGCCCTCGCCCCTTTTGCTCCGCTGAATAAAAGCGGCATTCTGTTTTTCGGAATGCCGCTTTCTTTTTATGCTGGTTATTTAGCTTGCGTTGGTGGATATGTCGTGCGTTCTGCGTGTGTCAATATAAGATGGTTAATTGCGTTAAACGTAATTCGATGTTTTTGAGGGTAGGGGATTGATTTGGGTCGTTCTGCGGATATGACGCCGCCTTTGCGTTGGCGGTTGGGTGTTGCTGGTAGCGTGGCGTTGGCCGTGCTGCTTGTTGACCAGCTGACCAAGCTTGCGGTTCGTGCCGTCGGCGATGCTCTACATGTGACTGTTATCCCCGGTGTGATCGACTTCCTTTTCGTGCGTAACATCGGTGCTGCCTTTAGCATGGGCGAGGGACATGGCCTCGCGTTTGCCGTGCTGGCGTTTGTCGTTATCGTTGCGATCGCGGTGTACTTGCTTCGCGCGCCCCAGCTTGCTTGCTTTGAGGTTGTGGGCATGGCTATGGTCGTGGGCGGCGCCATTGGCAATGCGATCGACCGTCTGGCTTTTGGCTTTGTGACCGATTTTATTGCCACCACCTTCATCGACTTCCCCGTCTTCAATGTGGCCGATGTCGGCATTACGGTCGGTGTGGTGCTTGCCCTCATCGGCTACATGTTCTTGAGTCCTGCGGCCCGTGAGGTCGACGCGACCGCCGAACTCAACGCCCGTGACGAGGCCCGCGCTAAGCGCAAGGCCCAGCAGCGTGGGGAGCGTGCCCGCAAGATTCGCGAAAGGAGCGAGCGCTAATGGCCGACATCCATATCCTTGTTGCCGACGATGCCGCTGGTCAGCGTCTTGACGCCTATCTGGGCGCTAATGACGGCTGCCCTACGCGCTCTGCCTGCGCGCATCTGATCGAGGGCGGTGCCGTTGCCGTCAACGGCGAGACATGCCTGTCAAAAAAGTATGCCGTGCGCTCCGGCGACCGTATTTCGGTCGATTTGCCCGAGCCGCACGATCCCACCGATGTGATTCCCGAGGCCATTCCCCTCGATATCCGCTACGAGGACGACTACCTCATCGTGCTCTCCAAGCAGCGCGGTCTGGTGTGCCATCCCGCCCATGGCCACGAGAGCGGCACCCTTGCGAACGCCTTGGTCTATCACTGTGGCATTGACCATCTGGGCACCGTGCAGGGCGAGGACCGCCCCGGCATCGTGCATCGCCTGGATCGTGACACCTCGGGCCTTATGCTCGCGGCAAAAGACGACGACACCCAGCGCGCGCTCCAGAATCTCATCCGCACGCGCACGCTCGACCGCCGCTACATTACGCTCGTCCACGGCCACATTGCCATGGACGAGGGCACCATTAACACCGGCATTGCCCGTTCTACGCGCGACCGTGTCAAGATGGCGGTTTCGGACGATCCTTTCGCGCGCCAGGCCATTACGACCTTTAGGGTCCTCGAGCGCTTCGATTCCACGCGTTTTGACGATGGCTATACGCTCGTCGAGTGCCACCTGTTTACGGGTCGCACGCATCAGATTCGCGTGCACATGCGCCATATCAACCACGCCTGCGTGGGCGATCCGCTCTACGGTAAGTGCGATGCGCGTGCCGACCAGGGTTTGACCAGGCAATTCCTCCATTCCTGGCGTGTGGCGTTCGATCATCCCGTGACGGGGGAGCACATTGAGTGCCGCGATGAGCTGCCGTGGGATCTCGCCGCCGTTCTGGATGACCTAGCCCCGCGCTCGCTCGGCCGCACTGCCGCCGGCGACGAAATCGTTCCGCAGCTCGGTCTGCTCGAAGCCTAACCAGTATTAGGTGGTTTCTTGAACTCGGTTAGCCTACGGTAAGATATACGTTTGTTTACGTAACGCGTTCTCGGGAGCCTGCATGCTCGCCTTTTTACAAACCAACACACCCATCGTGATCTTCAACCAGATTGTGGTTACGCTGCTCACGGTCTGCTTTCTGTACCAGGTGGTCTTCTTTGTCATTGGCGCTCTTCGTGGCGAGGTCGCGCCTCCCAAGGCCAAAAAACTCCACCGCTATGCCTTCTTCATTGCGGCGCATAACGAGGAGGCCGTGATCGCCAATCTCGTACGCTCTATCAAGGATCAGGACTATCCGTCCGAGCTCATCGAGGTCTTCGTGGTCGCCGATGCTTGCACCGACAACACGGCGCAGCTCGCGCGCGAGGCCGGTGCCATTGTTTACGAGCGCAATGACCTGGCCCGCAAGGGCAAGAGCTGGGTCATGGACTTTGGTTTCGATCGCATTCTCAACGAGTATCCCGACACGTTTGAGGGCTACTTTATCTTCGATGCCGACAATGTTATCTCCCGCGATTACGTCTCCAAGATGAATGATGCCTTTGACCAGGGATTCCATGTGGTCACGAGCTATCGCAACTCCAAGAATTTTGGCAGCTCGTGGATCTCGGCAGCTAATGCTACTTGGTACCTGCGCGAGGCGCGCTTTCTCAACAACGCGCGTAATATCTGTAAGACGTCTTGCGCCGTCTCGGGTTCGGGCTACCTCATCTCCGCCAGTGTTATTGAGGGCATGCACGGCTGGCAGTTCCACACGCTGACCGAGGACATTCAGTTCACTACGTTCTGCGCTATTCACGGTATTCGCATTGGCTATGCGCCGGCGGAGTTCTTTGACGAGCAACCCGTGACGTTCAAGGCATCCTGGAAGCAGCGTATGCGCTGGACCAAGGGCTTTTACCAGGTGTTCTTTACCTACGGCAAGCATCTGGTCAAGTCGACGTTCCGCTATCATCGCTTTGCCGCCTACGACATGTTCATGACGATCGCCCCGGGTATGCTGCTATCGCTGATCTCGATGCTCGCTAATGCGACGTTCTTGATTGTGGGTGGCCTTTCGCATGGTTTCTTGGCTACCGAAGTCGAGATGCAGGCGTGCGCCGCTTCGCTCATTATGACCTTCGCCATGATGTATCAGACCTTCTTTATCCTGGCGCTGCTCACGACTATCTTTGAGTACAAGCACATTCACTGCGCGCAAAAGTGGCGTCTGGTGACTAACCTGTTTACCTTCCCGATCTTTATGTTCAGCTATATCCCCATCACGGTGGCCGCGCTGTTCCTGAAGGTCGACTGGGTTCCTACCCAGCATGCCGTAAACGTCACCCTCGACGAGGTCATGCAAGGCGCCAAATAACCACCACCAAAACCACCGCAAAGGGGACAGGCGCCTTTGTGGTGGTTTTTGCTTTTGCGATGCAGCTCGAGGAGGTACTCGATGTTTTATATCCCGTTTTGGATTTGCATCTTTGCCGGCGCGGCGATTGATGCCCGTCAGCGACGTTTTCCCAATGAGCTTGCCGGTGCGTGTGCGGTGACGGCGTTAGTGGGCGTTTGGCTCGACAAAGGCGTTAACACGGCGCTTGACCATGCCGGTCTTGCGGTCATCGTCTACCTTGCCCTTGTTCTGACTGAGTCCCTCTGGCGTCGTTTTCGCCAAACCTCGGGCATTGGCATGGGGGACGCCAAAGCACTCTTCGCGCTTTGCACGCTCGACCCTATGGGTGGCATCGTGGCATTTGCCGTCGCGCTCCTGGTCCTTGCCCTCTCCTGCGTCATCACAAAATCGCGCTCCCTGCCATTGCTCCCGTTTTTGGTGCCGATTTTTGCCATAATCGAGGTTGTGGGCTGCACTTTGTAACCGATTGCGCATCCTTCTTAAGGAGCATGCCATGGCAACTAATCAAGAAACGGCCGTCATTAAGGCGCGCATGGACCGTATTCCCTCGGCGTTGTCGCCCGAACTTTTCGAGCGCATTGCCACCGATCGTGCTTCGGGCTATGTTAACCCGTATCGTTGCAACGACGATCAGGTCATTCGTCGTATTGATCGCGCCTCCGACAAAGGCACGCTTATGCGTCCGGCGTTTATGCGCGATATCGAAAAGATTCTGCATCTGCCCGCATACACCCGTTATGCAGGCAAAACGCAGGTCTTCAGTTTTCGCAGCAATGACGACCTTTCGCGTCGCGGTCTGCACGTGCAGCTGGTCTCGCGCATCGCTCGCGATATCGGGCGTGCTCTGGGGCTCAACTGCGATCTAATCGAGGCGATTGGCTTAGGCCACGACTTGGGCCATACGCCCTTTGGCCATGCTGGCGAGCGCTTTCTCAACGATATTTACCACGAGCGCACGGGTCGCTACTTTTTCCATAACGTGCAGTCGGTCCGCGTGCTCGACGCCCTGTATGGTCGCAACGTGTCGCTCCAGACGCTTGATGGCGTGCTATGCCACAACGGCGAGTACGAGCAGCGTGTTTTTGAGCTTTCGGACATGGGTTCCTTTGGCCAGTTCGACCGAGCCGTCGAGGACTGCATTGCCACGGGCTATGGCGCGATTGAGCACCTGCGTCCCATGACGCTCGAGGGCTGTGTGGTGCGTATCTCGGATATCCTTGCCTACGTTGGGCGCGATCGCCAAGACGCCATTGCGGCAGGCCTGCTGTCACCTGACGCTTTTGACGATGACCTGGGCGGAGGATACAACAGCTGGATCCTCACGCATGCCTCCATCGATATCGTCGAGCACAGCTATGGCAAGCCACGCATCGAGATGAGCGAGGACCTGTTTGAGGAGATCCGCCGAGCCAAACGCGAGAACTACGAGAAGATTTATAGCAAGGGCGGTATCGAAGGTGACTCCGAGGCGGAGCTACGCGAGGCCTTCGAAAAGCTTTACGACCGTTGCCTGCAGGATATAAACGAAGGCAACGAGTCTTCTTACATCTTTAAGCACCACATTTCTCGCATTGAGCGGCAGCTTTCCTACTACGAACGCACCTATGCCTGGCAGGACGATATAGATCAGACCGTAGTGGATTACATTGCGAGCATGACAGATGGCTATTTCTGCGAGCTCACGAGTAAGCTGTTCCCGGGCTTTAAGTTTCCGCACCGTACCTATATTAACGAACGGTAGTTCGTATATTTTCGGTATACTGTAGGTGAAAACGTTTTTGATTGATGCACGGGATGGCTATGGACGACCTTTTTTCTGCTTCGACGCGCGAGCGTTCCTTTCAGAATGCGCCGCTTGCGGTGCGCATGCGCCCCAATTCGCTCGACGAGTACGTGGGCCAGCAAAAGGCCGTCGGTAAGGGCTCTTGGTTGCGTGCCGCGATCGAGCACGACGTGCTTTCGAGCGTGATTCTGTACGGGCCGGCCGGTACGGGTAAGACGACGCTGGCCCACATTATCGCCAACCATACCAAGAGCGAGTTTGTTGAGGTCAGCGCCGTGACGGGCACCGTAAAGGACTTGCGCCGCGTGATTGACGAGGCCAAGATGCGCCTGAATACGTACGACCGCCGCACCATTCTATTCATCGATGAGATTCACCGCTTCTCTAAGTCGCAGCAGGATGCCCTGCTGCATGCAGTTGAGAACCGTACCGTCATTATGATTGGCGCTACGACGGAGAATCCGTACTTCGAGGTCAACTCGGCTCTGCTCTCACGTGGTCGAGTCGTGGAGCTTGAGCATTTAAAGGACGAGGATATCGCCATGCTTATCGAGCGTGCGCTCGAGGCACCTCAGGGCCTGAACGGCAAATTCTCGGCCGATGATGATACGGTCAAGACCATTTGCACGCTGGCAGCGGGTGATGCACGCTCGGCCCTGACGACGCTTGAGTTGGCGAGCGAGATTGCCGTCACGCGTCCCGATACCGAGGGGACGCCGGCTCCGGCGGCGGGGGAGCGGTATCCCATCACGGTCGACGATGTGAAGATCGCCAATCCGCGCCGTGGGTTTTCGTATGACAAAAACGGTGACATGCACTACGACATTATCAGTGCGTTCATTAAGTCCATGCGCGGCAGCGACCCCGATGCCACCATTTATTGGCTCGCGCGCATGATCGATGCAGGGGAGGATCCTAAGTTTATTGCACGCCGTATTATGATTCAGGCTTCTGAGGATGTTGGCAACGCCGATCCGCAGGCGCTTTTGGTGGCGCATGCCGCGTTTAAGTCTGCCGAGGTCATTGGCTATCCCGAGTGCCGCATTAACCTGGCTCAGGCTGCACTCTATGTGTGCTTGGCGCCTAAATCCAACGCGTGTGAGGCTTCAATCGATGCGGCGCTGGCCGATATCCATTCTAGTGGGCTTCGCGAGGTGCCGAGTTATCTACGCGATCGCCATCGCCCGGGCAGCGATGAATACGGTGTGTATAAGTATCCGCACGATTATCCCGAAGGCTGGGTCGACCAGCGCTATTTGCCCGAAGGCTTAGAACGCGGTGCATTTTGGCAGCCTGCCGGCCGCGGTTGGGAAGAATGGCGCGTAGAGCAAAGCGAACGCGACCGCAGCGGGAATGCACCGAAGTAGCTGCTGATAATTTTGTCCCACGTTGCTGCTCTTAGCATGTTCGGTCCCCTTTGGGGTACCATGGAAAGCGTTTGTATTTCGATTCCTTTGGGAGGCTTGTATGAGTCCCATTCAAATCGCCTTGCTGCTGCTCGCCGTTGCCGGCGTGTGGGCTATCGTTGAGCTTGCGCTCACCCTGCGCAAAACCCGCACCGTTGTCGACTCGCTCGACAAGACGGTAACCGACCTCAATAATACGATTGCCGAGGCGCAGCCCGTGGTGGCAAAGCTTGATGGCGCCGTTGACGAGCTTACGCCGGCACTTGCCCAGATGGAGCCGCTCCTCAAGTCGAGCAAGACTGCCATTGACGCCCTGACGTCCAACCTCGTTGAGGTTGAGGCGGTAGTTCGCGACATCTCCGAGGTCACGGGCAGTATGGCCGAGGCCAGCAATGCCGTATCGAGCGTGACAGATTCTGCGGCCGGCGCCGTGCAGAAGCTCTTCAATAAGGTGAAGGCTCCTGCAGCCGACGCCGATCGTAAGCTAGCCGCTGCCGCCGCCGAGGCCGAGCAGCCTACCGAGCGCGTTCTGATCGGTGAGGCCGAGGACGAGGCCGCCGATGGTGCGGATGCGGCTCAGAAGCCCGCAGCCAAGCCGGCTCAGTATTACACCTATACGCCCGCCGAGTCCTCTGAGGAGTCCTGCGATGAGTAGCGAAGCAACCTTCCCCATCACGCTGACCGTTGCCGGCGACCCGCGTCTCGCTCGCCTTGTGCGCATGACGGCAGCCAACGTTGGTGCCCTGTGCTCCATGTCTGTCGATCGCATCGAGGACATCCGCATGGCTGCCGAGGAGGCTTTCATCTTTGGGTGCACCGCGGTCGACTGCAACGACATCACCATCAAATTCGATGTCGATGAGACTCACGTTGGCATGACTATTACCTTTGGAGACCAGGCTACGGTTGATGAAAACGACCAGGCTGCGGTGTATGCCGAGCTCATCCTCGCGAGCGTGTGCGATTCCTACGAAAAGACTGCGGCGCCCCTGACGCTTTCCCTCGATCTCAAGGCGGATATCTAATATGACCGAACGTTCCCGGAGCGGCAAGACCGCTTGGGACAAGGAGAAAACCCGCGAGCTGTTTCGTCGCTACAAAGAGACCGGTGATCCGGACGCACGCGAGCAGCTCGTCATGTCCCACATGAACCTGGTAAGGTTTCTTGCCAACAAATTTAAGAACCGCGGTGAGCCGCTCGACGACCTGATGCAGGTTGGCTATTTGGGCCTGCTCAAAGCAATCGACCGCTTTGATCCCGAGCGTGGACTCGAGTTCACCACGTTTGCCACGCCCACCATCCTGGGCGAGATCAAGCGTCACTTCCGTGACAAGGGGTGGAGCGTGCGCGTGCCGCGCCGTCTGCAGGAGCTTTCTGCCAAGGTTAACCAGGCTACCGACAAGCTTACCAACGAGTTGCAGCGCTCGCCTAAGGTCGAAGAAATCGCTGAGTACCTGGACGTGACCGTTGACGAGGTGCTGGAGGCCATGGAGTCGTCCTCGGCCTATACCTCGGTACCTATCGAGGCCCCCGGTGCGTCCGATTCCGACGATGCGCCCTCGATTCTCGACCGCTACGCCGACGACGACAACGAGCTTGACTTTACCGATGACCGCCTGGTAATCGAAGAAGCCATTCGCGATTTCTCGCCGCGCGAGCGCGAGGTTATCGAGCTGCGTTTTGTGAAGGGCATGACTCAGATCGAGATCGCTAAGAAGCTGGGTATCTCGCAGGTGCAGGTCTCGCGCCTGCTGCGCCGTACCCTTAAGAAGATTCAGGACAAGATCGACCCCGACGGAGTGATGGTTCGTTCATGAGTGAGCACCCCCAACAAACTGACCGCACGCTGCGCGATACCCGTATTCTGACGTTGCGTATTTGGGCCGTCGTCGGCTGCATTGTCATCGCCGCCGTCATCTTTAACCTTATGGGTATTCTGGCGCCTGTTATCGAGTTTCTTGCCGTCGGTTCCATCATCGCTTTTGTGATGTCGCCGATTACCAACTGGCTCGAGCATCACGGCGTCAACCGTGGCATTGGTTCGCTCATCGCGCTGATTGTGGTTGTGGCAGTGCTCGTCGGTGTCGTTTGCATCCTGTCGCCGATTCTCTTTGGTCAGATCATGGAAGTCCTGAGCCGCCTGCCCGAGCAGCTTCGTGTTGCGGGTGGCGATCTCAATGAGATGGTCTCGCATGCCAAGACGCTTAACAACACGCCGCTCAAGGAGTATTTGGACGATAATCTTTCGTCGCTGGTCGCCGTGGCATCGAAGTATGTGTCTCAGATCGCTGCCGAACTTGGCCGCGGTGTGTTCCCGCTCATCACCAATACGGCCTCGCAGCTGTTCGTGATCTTCCTTGGTCTAGTGCTTGCCTACTGGATGGCCTGCGACTACCCTCGCATGCACCACGAGATTTGCACCATCATCGGTCAGGAGAAGGAGACCTCGTACCGCTTTATGGTCGCCATCCTTTCTCGCTCTGTCGGCGGCTACATGCGCGGTATGGTCGTGACGTCCATCTGCGGTGGCTTCCTTGCCTTTATCGGTTTTATGATCATCGGCCATCCGTATGCAGCGCTCATGGCTATCTTTACGGGGATCATGCATTTGGTTCCGGTCGTCGGTCCCTGGGTGAGCGCAGCAATCGCCACGGTACTCGGCTTTATGTTCAGCCCCATGTTGGCATTATGGACGCTCATCGTGACGATGGTCGCTCAAAACGTCACCGATAACGTGATTTCGCCTAAGGTCATGCAGAGCTCGGTGCAGGTGCATCCCATCATGAGCCTCACGGCGCTCGTTATTGGCTCGGCGCTCATGGGCCCCATCGGCATGATTATCGCCATCCCGCTGTGTGCGGCCCTCAAGGGCATCTTCGTCTATTACTTTGAGAACGAGACCGGACGCCAGCTCGTGGCATACGACGGCGCCGTGTTTAAGGGCACACCGTACCGCGATGCCGATGGCAACCCGGTCGCCGCCTATGACGCGCTTGGCGACGACACTTTCATCTACGAGTCCGAGCTCATCGGCAACGAGACCGCGCCCGAGGCCAAAGCTATGCCTAAGCCCGAGCTCGATAATCCCTGGATCAAGCTCTCGGGTCTGCAGCCCGATGCGACCGGTTTTTTCAAGAACCCCTTCGCCAAGGATGACGATTCCAACACGGATGACGACACCAAAACCGGCATCGACGGCTCCATGGACGATTCAGATTCTAAATAGGTCCTATTAACGTTTCTTGAAGTTATAAATGACAAGAAACGCGAGCAAAGCGATTGATAAGGGGCCGGTTACATAGAAAAAGAGAACGTCAATTGCGCGTAGAGTGAAATAAGCCTTATCGCCGGACATTACTGCATACAATACGTAACCAAATGCTGGTTGGTTTGCGTACCAGCAGGAGAAGGCCAAGAGCGCTAAAAGTGCTACTACCAGAAGTGCATTCAGGACAAATCGTTTGCTTTTCATCGATCGCTCCTTCCGGGTGAGTCTTATATGTATTTTACTAAAAACATTTTTAAAAGGATTGCTTAGTCCTAAATAACGTGCACTTTCGCTGGAGGGTCGCTGTTTGGCGGCCCTCTTTTTTGCACTGGGGCGGTGGGATGGTAATATCGTTACGTTTGAACTGTTTCGATGTGAAACCGAGGAGATTCCCTCTATGAGTGCTGACTACCCGTCAATGACTACGGCCGAGATTCGCTCTAAGTTCCTCAACTTCTTTGAGGAGCGCGGTCTTAAGCTCTATCCTTCTTCGTCCCTCGTCCCCGACGATCCTTCACTGCTGCTTGCCAACGCCGGCATGAACCAGTTTAAGGAGTATTACCAGGGCAAGAAGACCATGAAGGAGATTGGCGCGATCTCCTGCCAGAAGTGCGTCCGCACCAACGACATCGATTGCATTGGCGAGGACGGCCGCCACCTGTCCTTCTTCGAGATGCTCGGCGACTTCTCCTTTGGCGGCGTCTCCAAGCAGCAGGCCTGCGCTTGGGCCTTTGAGCTCATCACCAAGGAGTTCAAGCTGCCGCTCGATCGCCTGTACTTCACCGTCTTTACCGAGGACGACGAGACCCATGACGTGTGGCGCTCCCTGGGCGTTGCCGAGGATCACATCTCGCGCCTGGGCGAGGATGACAACTTCTGGGCTGCTGGCCCCACCGGCCCCTGCGGTCCGTGCTCCGAGATCTACTTTGACATGGGCGAGGAGGTCGGCTGCGGCAGCCCCGACTGCAAGCCCGGCTGCGACTGCGACCGCTTCCTTGAGTTCTGGAATCTCGTCTTTACCCAGTACGACCGCCAGGAGGACGGCTCCATGCCGGAGCTGCCGCACCGCAACCTCGATACGGGCATGGGTCTGGAGCGAATGGCCGCTATCATGCAGCACAAGACCGCTAACTATGACGGTGATCTGATGCAGCACCTCATCAAGCTGGGCGAGAAGATCAGCGGCAAGACCTATGACGCCGACGATTACTCCGGCGCCAGCCGCTCCCTGCGCATCATCGCCGACCACTCCCGTGCCGTGGACTTTATGATCTCCGATGGCATTCTCCCCGGTAACGAGGGTCGCGAGTACGTCCTTCGCCGCCTGCTCCGCCGCGCCGTGTTCCACGGTCGTTTGCTGGGCATCGAGGGCGCCTTCCTGACCAAGTTCATCGACGAGGTCAACGCTCAGATGGGCGAGGCTTATCCCGAGCTGCTCAAGAACGTCGCGCTCGTTAAGGGCATCGTCGCCTCCGAGGAGGAGCGTTTCTCAACGACGCTCGACAACGGTCGCGTCTACCTGGACGAGGCCCTGGCCGCGCTTGCCGAGGGTACTGTCCTTCCGGGCGACGTTGCCTTTAAGCTGCACGACACCTTTGGTTTCCCCATCGACCTGACCGTCGAGATCGCCGGCACCGCCGGTCACAACGTCGATATGGACGGCTTCACCGCTTGCATGGAGGACCAGAAGGCCCGCGCTCGCGCCAACGCCAAGGGCGATGCTTGGGGCAGCTTCAACGACGTGTGGGTCGAGCTTTCCGACAAGGTTGCCGCGACCGAGTTCGACGGCTATGACAACGATGTGATCGAGGGTGCCAAGGTTGTCGCCATCGTTCGCAACGGCGAGTCCGTCGAGTCCGCTGCCGTGGGCGAGGACGTCGAGGTCGTGCTCGACCGCACCCCGTTCTACGCCGAGATGGGCGGCCAGCAGGGCGATGCCGGCGAGCTTTCCGCCGAGGGCGTTGCGCTGACCGTTTCCGATACCAAGAACCACAATGGCCTGTATGCTCACGTCGCGCACGTTGCCGAGGGCACATTGACCGTCGGTGCTACCGTGACCGCCGCGCTCGACGCCGAGCGCCGTGGTTTCCTGCGCCGCAACCACACCGCCACCCACCTGCTCGACGCTGCGCTTAAGCAGGTCCTGGGCGAGCATGTCTCCCAGGCTGGCTCGCTGGTGACGCCCGAGCACCTGCGCTTTGACTTCACGCACTTCGAGGCCCTGTCCTCCGAGCAGCTCAAGGCTGTCGAGGACCTGGTCAACCAGCAGATCTTCGCCTCCAAGCCGGTCGTGACCCGCGTCATGGGCATCGACGAGGCCAAGGCCGCCGGTGCTGTCGCCCTGTTTGGCGAGAAGTATGGCGACGTCGTCCGCGTCGTCTCCGTGGGCGCCGAGGACCAGCCGTTCTCCCGCGAGCTCTGCGGTGGCACGCATGCTGCCAACACCGCCGAGATCGGCCTGTTCAAGATCATCTCCGAGTCCTCCACGGGCTCGAATGTCCGCCGTATCGAGGCCGTGACCTCCAAGGGCGCTCTCGACTACATGGCCGATCGCCTGGCGCTCGTCGACGCCGCTGCCGCTGCGCTCAAGTGCCGCGTCGACGAGGTTCCCGCCCGCGTGGAGAACCTGCAGGCCGAGCTGCGCGAGACTTCCGGCAAGCTCAAGAAGGCGCTCACCGGTGGCTCCTCCGATGCGATCTCCAGCGCCATCGACGGCGCTGTCGAGCTGAACGGCTACAAGCTCGTTGTCGCTGAGCTTCAGGGTCTCGAGGCCGCAGACCTGCGCAACGTCTGGGATACCGTGCACCAGAAGGTTGCCGGCCCCGTCGCCTGCGTCGTTGCCAGCGTTACCGAGAAGGGCACCCCGGCCCTGCTCGCCGCCGGCTCCGATGACGCCGTGAAGGCCGGTTTCCACGCCGGTAACGTGATCAAGCAGATCGCGGGCCTGGTCGATGGTCGCGGTGGCGGTCGTCCCAACATGGCCCAGGCCGGTGGCAAGAATGCTGCCGGTATCGCCGATGCCCTCGCGGCCGCCAAGACCGCGCTCGGCGCCTAAGAACCTAAGTGGTCGCTGTGGTCGCGCTCGCACTGGACATAGGGGAGACCAGGATTGGCATTGCCGTCTCGAGCCGTGATGGCAAGATGGCGATGCCCGTCAAGGTGCTTCCGGCCGCCGAAGTCACCGGCATGGCAAAGACGTTTCGCTATCTGGTCGAGGACTATGAGCCCGATATCCTGGTAAGCGGACGTCCCTTGACCATGGCCGGTGAGCCCGGCCCCCAGGCCGAGCGCGTCGCCGCCGTGGCCCAAAAGATTGCCGACGAGCTCGAACTTCCGCTGGAGTTTGAGGACGAGCGTCTGTCCTCGCAGGAGGCCAAGCGAATCCTGCGAGAGCAGGGGCTCAACGAAAAGCAGATGAGGGGCAAGATTGACATGATCGCCGCCAGCCTGTTCTTGCAGACATGGCTCGATCGTAAAAACGAGGAGGTTCAGCATGCCTAGCGCTTCCGATCCGCGCCCGCAGAATCGTACACGGCAGCCTGCGCCGCGCCCTGCTCAGCCTGGCCAGCGCCCGGCGCAGCCGATGCAGCGTTCGGCTCAGCCTACTCAGCGTGCCGCTCAACAGCCTGCAGCTCGTCCCGCGCAGCCCGCTGGCGGCGCTCGTTTTAAGCAGCAGGCTCCTGCCCAGCGCACGCAGGTGCAGGCCCGGCAATCACACTCCCACGCACATCATGCTCATGGCTCGCACGGCGTTGCTCCGGCCACGCGCTCGAGCTATAACACGCGCGCCCGCCGTGGTGCCCAAAAGAAGAGCTCCCCGGTGCCTATGATTATCGGTGGCGTCGTCGCCGTGCTTGCGCTTGTCGCGATCGTTTTCTTTGTCGTGCCAGCCGTCAAGGGCTTCTTTGCCGGTGAGGATGCGAAAGTCGCTGCAGGCCAGCAAGTTACTATCACGATTCCCGATGGTGCCTCGGGCGACAGCATCGCTTCGATTCTTTCCGAGAACCATATCGTCGAAAACCCCAAGGATTATTACGCGGCGGTCAAAAAGCTCAACGCCGACATGTCGCTTAAGCCTGGCACCTATTCGTTCACCACGCTCATGGACGCGACCAAGGTCGTTCAGCAGCTCATGGAAGGCCCCAATGCGGGCTCCGATGTGCTGACTATCCCTGAGGGACTGACGGTTGACCAGGTGGCTGACCGCGTGGCCAAGGCATACGACAGCATTTCTAAGGAAGACTTCCTTAACCAGGCCAAGGCGAGCAATTATGTGAATGATTACGCTTTCCTTAAAGATGCCGCGAACGATTCGCTCGAGGGCTTCCTATTTCCCAAGACCTATTCGCTGGGTAAGGACCCGTCTGCCGATGATGTGATTCGCGCCATGCTTGACCAGTTCAACGCCGAGTATAAGTCGCTTGACTTCGCCAGCTGCGAGGCCAAGATCAAGGAGCGCTATGGCGTGGAGATGTCCGATTACGACATCGTTAACCTTGCCTCGATCGTCGAGCGCGAGGGCCTCAATGCCGATCAGCGCGCGCATGTGGCATCGGTTTTCTATAACCGTCTGGCGGGTAAGCTCGATGGCCTGCGTTACCTTAATAGCGATGCGACCATGATGTATGTCACCGGCGGCGAGGTTACCGCCGACGACCTGCAGAGCGATAGCCCGTATAACACCTATAAGCACGAGGGCCTGCCGCCCACGCCCATTTGCTCTCCGTCGCTCGAGGCGCTCAAAGCTACCCTTGAGCCGACCGACTCCGATGACCTGTATTTCTACATTACACAGGACGAGGAGTATTTCTCGAAGACCTACGAAGAGCACCAACAGTCTTGGAATTGATCATGAGGATTTTTAGCCCCAAACGATATGTTGCCTCAGTCGACCGCATCGACCTCGATACCCTGTGGGCCGACGGCAAGCGCGCCATTCTACTCGACCGCGACAACACACTGGTGCCGCGCGATTCCGAGCAGGTACCCGCTGCGGTCTCCGCTTGGCTCGAAGCTGCCCATGCCAAGGGCTTTAAGCTGTGCATGGTGTCCAACAACTGGCATCGCGACCAGGTTATGGCATCGGCGCGCGAGTTGGGTCTCGAGGCCATCAGCCACGCCATGAAGCCCGCCCCGTTTGCTCTGAAGGCGGGTCTTAAGCGTCTGGGCGCCACGGCCGACGAGGCCGTGCTGATCGGCGATCAGCTTTACACGGACGTGTGGAGCGGTAACTTTGCCGGCGTTGACACTATTCTGGTCAAGCCGCAGGCAACCCAGGACCTGTGGTACACGCAGATCTTCCGTATCTTTGAGCGCCGGGCCCTGCGCGACCTTCCCTGCGAGGAATAGGTTTCGCCATGTCTCAGCACATCAAACACGGCTGCGACCATATCTTCTTTATCGGCTTTTTGGGCGCGGGCAAGTCGACGCTTGCGCGCAACGTGGGCACTATGTTCAAGCGTCGATTCATCGATACCGATCGTTTGGTTGTGCGTCGATGCGGCAAGTCGGTGACCGAGATATTTGAGACCGAGGGCGAGGATCGTTTTCGCGAGCTTGAGACCTCGGCGCTCCGTTCGCTTCAAAGCGAGCGCAGCCTGCTGGTATCGTGCGGGGGTGGCATCGTCGAGACGCCGGTGAACATTGAGTTGATGCACGAGATGGGTACATGCGTGTACCTCGAAGGTGACTTTGAGGACTCGTTGCGCCAGATTCGCCGCTCCGATACCCGGCCCGATTTCCGCTCGCCCGAGCACGCTGCGCGCCTGTTTGAGCATCGCCGTCCGCTGTATCGCCAAGCCGCCGATATTACCCTTGATATTCGCAACAAGTCCTTCGAGGACGTTTCCTACCTTTGTGCCGAGATGCTTTTGGAGCGTGGACTGCTATGATTCGCCGTCAACTGATCAATTTCCAAAACCGCAGTGTCGATGTCCGCGTCGGATTGGGCGCGTTCGAGGAGCTGTCGCGCATGTTTGCCTCGGCTGTGGGCAAGCCTAAGCGCGCGATGGTGGTTTGGAATGGCGCCACATCCGAGCGTTTTGGTGAGGTCGTCGAGCATGCGCTGGTCGACGCCGGTTTTGCCGTGTCGCCGCTCGTCCTCGAGGTTTCGCCTGCCGGTGCTACGCTGGCCGATGCCGATGCTGTCTTTGGTGCCCTGTCGGCTAACGGCATTACCTGTGATGATCTCGTTGTCGCCGTCGGCGACACGGCGACCTGCTCGGTCGTTTGCTGGTGTGCCAATCAGTGGTGCGGTCGCACCGAGTGCGCCTTGCTGCCGACGACGTTCGACGCCATGCTCACGGTCGCGACGACCATGAAACCGCTTGTCGCATCGTCGGCGCATGCGCTTCCCGCTATCGCGTTCCGTCCCGAGCCGGGCTTGGTCGTGTGTGACCTCGACCTTGTACGCGAGGCGGACCCCGAGGACCTCAAGCTCGGCTATGCGGTACTTGTTGGCACCATGCTTTCGAGCAGCAAGTCCCGCTGGAATCAGTTTACCGAGACCATTCCCGAGATTCTCGCGGGCGAGGAGGTCGCGCTCGTCAATGCCGTTCAGTGGTCTCAGACTGCCCGTAAGGACGTACTGATGGCCACGAACCCGAGCGCCCGCCATGCGCTCGATTTTGGCAAGACAGGGGAGCGTACTCTGCGCGTCTGCCTGGGCAAAGCCGCGGTGCAGGTTCCTGCCTACCAGCTGCTGTCCGAGGGCATGCGCTTTGAGGCGCGCCTAGCACATGATGCCTGCGACTTTGATATCGATTACGTCTTTGAGGTCGATGACTGCCTGGAGGACTTTGGTATCGAGGAGCTTGCCTTCGATCTGGAGCCTGCCGCATATATCGAGGAGTTCCGCAGGCAGCAGTTTGTTCGCTCGAACCGCAGCATGTTGCCGCTGCCCGCGGCGCTCGGCGCCATTCGTCTAACGAGCGTTGAGGACGAGGTTCTCGACCGCCATGCTCGCGCATACTTGGCTTCTCGCAAAGAACTTCTCTAGGTTTTATTGACATACATCGTCTTTCGTATCATGTTGAGGGGCGGGTTTCCAATCGGTTGCGAATCGCGCGCGATTCCGTCGTTCGATCGAGGCCCGTCCCGCTTTTATGAGGACAATAAGAAAGGAATCTGCATGTCTGAGTTTGCTGCCGGTCCTGCCGGTCGTATCGAGCGTGTCCGTGCCCTGATGGCTGAGCGCGGCTACGACGCTATCGTCGTGCGCGACGAGGCCAACCTTCGTTGGCTCACGGGCGTGAAGGGCGTCTTCGACTACACCTTCGAGTTCCCGCATGCTGCGTTTATTACGGCCGACCAGTGCCTGTTCCATACCGACTCGCGCTATCTCAACAGCTTTGAGGAGAACACGTCCGCCGGCAGCCCCTGGGTCTACGACATGGACGAGGGCACCATCCCCGGTTGGGTCGCCGGCAAGATCGCGGCTAACAAGTGCCGTGTCTGCGCTGTCGAGGACGACATGCAGATCAACTTCTACCAGGGTATCCAGCGTGGCCTTGAGGATCGTTCCGTCGCCTGCATGCTGCCGCTGATGCATGACGACATTCGCAAGATGCGCGCCATCAAGGACGCCGAGGAGATCGAGCTCATGCGCCATGCGCAGTCGATTACCGACGCCGCCTTCCAGCACATGCTCGGCTATATTAAGCCCGGTATGACCGAGAAGCAGGTTCGCAACGAGCTCGAGAACTTTATGTTCGCCAACGGCGCCGACAGCCTGGCCTTCGGCTCCATCGTGGCGAGCGGCCCCAACACCGCCAATCCGCATGCCGTCCCGAGCGACCGCGTGATCGAGAAGGGCGACTTCGTTCTCATGGATTATGGCGCGGGCTACTGCGACTATCGCTCCGATATGACGCGTACCGTCGTGATGGGCGAGCCCACATCTGAACAGCTCGACCTGTACGCGCTCGTGCGCCGTACGCACGAGGAGTGCGTCGCCGCCATCCATCCGGGCGTCGAGGGCAATGACATTTTCAAGCTTTCCAAGAAGATCATCGGCGATGCCGGCTATGGCGATTACTACAACCATGGTCTGGGCCACGGCGTGGGCATTGACATCCACGAGCTGCCCAACTTCAACCGCAGCAAGAATATCATCGAGGTCGGCTCGGTTATCACCATGGAGCCCGGCGTCTACCTGCCCGGCGTGGGCGGCGTGCGTCTGGAGGACTACGGCGTGGTCACCGAGAACGGCTACGAGCCCTTCACCAAGACGCCGCATGACCTTCACGTCATCGATTGCTAGCTCATTTCAGTAGATTTTTGGGGCGGGACGTCCGGATCGATTCGGACGCCCCGCGTTCTCTTTTTATGCGCTCGCTGCAGGCGCCGTCTGCAAGTGTATAATTTCGGTCGTATGTAATTTGGACGCCTGTGCGTTCTGCCCATAAGAAGAAAGGTCGCTATGCCTACCATTTCTACCGCCGACTTCAAGAACGGCCTCGGTCTCCGTATTAAGGACAAGGTTTATACCATCGTCGAGTTCCAGCACGTCAAGCCGGGCAAGGGTGGTGCTTTTGTGCGCTACAAGACTCGCGATATCAAGAGCGGTCGTGTCGTTGAGAACACCTGCAACGCCGGCACCAAGTTCGAGAGCGTCATGCTCACCACCCGTGAGTTCCAGTACCTCTACAACGACGGCACCGACTACATCTTCATGGACAACGAGTCCTACGAGCAGGTTCCCGTTCCCGAGGACATGGTGGGCGAGAACTCCAAGTGGCTGCGTGAGAACGACATCTGCCAGCTGCTCTTCGCCGACGACGAGCTCATGGGCGTGACTCCGCCGATGTTCATCGAGACCACCATCGTCCAGACCGACCCGGGCTTTAAGGGCGACACCGTCCAGGGTTCCACCAAGCCGGCCACGATCGACACCGGCGCTGTCATCCAGGTCCCCATGTACCTCAACGAGGGCGAGGTCATTAAGGTTGACACCCGCGACGGCAAGTTCGTCTCCCGCGTCTAGCAACCAACTCTTCTAGGAGGACTCATGCCCCAGGAAATCAAGATTGACGGCATCGGCATTTCGCCCGATGTTCTGACCGCCATCGTCTCGCGCGCCGTGTCGGATGTCGAGGGCATCGCCTCCGTTGGCGTCAAGGACCTTGCCACCAACCTTGTCTCCATGATGCTCTCGTCCAAGGCCCCGGCTTCCGAGCCGGCGGTCGAGGCCGAGGTCGTCGGCGACAAGCTCGCACTCACCGTGCGTGTCGTGGTGTTCTTTGGCTATCCGTTCAAGAAACTCGCCGAGGCCGTTCGCGCTGCCGTGGTCGCCGCCATCGATGCCCAGGTGGGCGTTGAGGTCGAGCGCGTTGACGTTTGCATCGACGGCCTCGTTTTCCCCAAGGAGTAACCTTTGAGCCTTAAGGTTTATCGCGGGCGTACGCTTGCCCGCAGTCAGGCGCTGCAGCTGCTGTTTCAGGCCGAGGCCACGGACAGCCCGCTCGAGCGCGTCCTCGAGGGCGATTTCCTGATCTCGAAGGGTCCCCTCGACCCCTATGCGCTGGAGTTGTGCCGCGGTGCCTACGAGCATATCGATCGCATCGACTGCGCTCTGCGCTCCGTTGCCAAGAACTGGGATCTTATGCGCATGCCCGGCGCCGACCGCAATCTGCTGCGTATCGCCGTCTACGAGATGCGCTTCCTCACCGACGAGGAGGTCTCGGACGCTATCGTGATCAACGAGGCCGTCGAACTTGCCAAGGCCTATGGCACCGACCAGTCCGCGTCGTTCGTCAACGGCGTGCTGGGCAAGATCGCGCGCAGCGAGGAGTTGCCGGGCGAGGACCTGTACCAGGAACTGCTGGCCGAGGATCGCGCTCGCGAGGAGGCCCAGGCTGCTGAGGCTGCCGCCAAGGTCGCTGCCGCTCAGGCTACCGCCGGTGTACTTGCCGAGGATGTGGACGCTGCTGAGGCCGTCGAGGCCGACTCCGTCGAGGAGTAGCCATGCCAGAGGGTTCTGTCCGCAACTTTGACGAGATTTCGGACCGTCTGGACCAGATCATCGCTACCGTTCGCTCCAAGGATACGTCCTTGGAGCGTTCACTCGATCTGTTTGACGAAGCGATTGAGCTGGGCTCCCGCGCGGTCGACATGGTCGATAAGTTTGAGCTGACGCCGCGTGAGGCCGACAAGCTCGAGCAGGAATACGATGAGGATGCGGCAAACGAATCCTAGGATAGCTAGGCCGCATCTCCGGATACGAATGGTTGATGGCATTCATGAAACGCGTGCGTCTTGATGACGAACTGATTTCAAAGGGCATCTGCGCCGATCGCGCGGATGCCCTTCGCACTCTTATGGCCGGCTTGGTCTCGAGTGGCGGTGAGCGTTTGACTTCGCCGGGCCTTAAGGTGATCCCGGGCCTGCCGCTGCACGTGAAGGGGCGCATTCCCTATGTTGGCCGCGGCGGTCTTAAGCTTGAAGGCGCGCTTGATGCGTTTGGTATCAATCCGACGGGCCTTGCCTGTCTGGATGTTGGCTGCTCTACCGGCGGCTTTACCGATTGCCTGCTCAAGCGCGGAGCTGCGACCGTTGTCTCGGTGGACGTGGGCCGTGCCCAGTTTGATTGGTCGCTGCGTCAGGACGATCGCGTGACGCTGCATGAGCGCACAAACGTGACGCAGCTGCCTGAGCTTGGTTATGCCGGCGCCATCGACCTGGCTGTGTGCGATGTCTCGTTTACCAGCATCGCGAATATAATCGACGCCGTGCTGGCGTGCCTGAAGCCTTCGGGTTCGTTCTGCACGCTCGTAAAGCCCCAGTTTGAGGCGCCGGCTGCGCTGGTGGGCGAGGGCGGTATCGTGACCGACCCCGCCGTCCGCCGCGATACGCTCGTGGCGGCGATTGAGCTTTTTGCCGTCAAGGGCCTGTTCCCGCTTGACGTGTGCGTGTCGCCCATCCATGGCGCTAAGGGCAACGTTGAGTTTTTCTTGTACGGCACAAGGTTTGTCCCCGGGGAGTGCGCCGACGATGAGCTGCAATCCCAGGTATCGGTTTTGAGCGAGAAAGCTGCAACGCTATGAAGGTCTTTCTGGTTCCCAATTACTACAAGCAAGAGGCGGTCGAGAGCGGCCTGATGCTCGAGCTTTGGCTGACGCGCCAGGGCTATGAGGTCGCATGGGCTGCCGACCAGCGATCGAAGATTCAAAGCACGCCTGATATTGACGGCTCCGATCTGGTCATTACGCTCGGCGGCGACGGTACGCTGCTGCGCGCTGCCCGCATCCTCAACCATCGCGAGATTCCTATCCTTGGTCTTTCCTATGGTCACCTGGGTTTTTTAACTGCTGCGAGCCCCGAGGAGCGCGACATTCTGCAGGTCGTGAGCGACGCCCTGTCCGGCGAGCTGCACGTGAGCCGCCGCGCCACCATCGCCGCGGATATCGTGTCCGTGCGCGAAGACGGCACGAAGGATGTCGTGCGCACGTTTGCCCTCAACGATATGGCACTTACGCGCGGCCCCCTGTCCGATATGGTTGAGTTTGACATCACGGTGTCCGGCCATCATATCGACCGCCTTCGCGGCGACGGTGTCGTCGTTTCGACGGCGACCGGCTCCACCGGCTACGCGCTTTCCGCCGGCGGTCCCATTGTCAGCCCCGATTACACGGGTATGGTCTGTGTGCCCATCGCCCCGCATACCATTCAGGCTCGCGCTTTTTTGACCTCGCCGAGTGATGTCGTCGAGATCTTTATGTCCGATGATCGCCCGAGCGTGCCGGCGATTGCCATCGACGGACAGTTTATTACCTGCGATGGCACGGTCGAGAGCGTGGCCGTGCGCCGTGGTCCCGGCGACGTGCTGCTGCTCGATTACGGTCCCGAGAGCTTCTATAACTCGGTGAGCCGCGTGTTCTATGGAGTGCGCCATGATCGATGAGCTGCAGGTTTCTAACATTGCGCTCATTCGCGAGGCGACGTTGGTTCCGAGTGCGGGCCTAACGGTTTTGACCGGCGAGACCGGCGCCGGCAAGACCGCGCTGCTCTCGGCCCTCAAGCTTATTTTGGGCGAGCGCGCGGATTCGTCGACGGTGCGCGAGGGCGAGGCGCTGGCGAGCGTCGAGGCACGCCTGTTCGACGGTCCGCACGACACGGAGGGGTTCACCGTACAGCGTAGCCTTTCTGCCGAGGGCCGCAGCCGCGTAAAAATTGACGGCCGCATCGCCAGCGTGCGTGAGCTTTCGGAGCGCGTCGGCGTGATGATGGATCTTTGCGGTCAGCACGAGCACCAGCGCCTCCTCGATCCGGCGCATCACGTTGCCATGGTCGATGCCTGGGCTGGTCGCTCTGCGCTCGAGGCGCTCGACCGTTACCGTGCCTGCTTCAAGGCTTCGCGTGACGCCGCCAAGGAGCTTCGCCGTGTGGAGGAAGCCTCACGCGCGCAGGGGAGTCGCGTCGAGGAGGCGCGCTTCGCTCTGGAGCGTATCGCCGAGGTCGACCCCAAGCCGGGTGAGTATGAGGAGCTCGAGGAGCTGCTGCCGCGCTCCGAGCATGCCGAGGTACTGGTTGCCACAGCTAACGATGCCCATGCATCGCTTGCCGCCGAAGGTGGAGCGCTCGATGCCGTGAACAGCGCCGTGGCAGAGCTTTCCCGTATGGCTACCGTCGATCGCAAACTGGGCGACATTGCCGATGCGCTTACGGATGCCTGCATCTCCCTTGAGGATAGCGCGAACGAGCTTCGTGCCTATCGCGATGGCGTCGCCTTCGACCCGCGCGAGCTCGCTCGCATGCGTGAGCGGTATTCCGACCTC
>CAUGKA010000009.1 GCA_959599615.1 uncultured Collinsella sp.
GTGCGGGAACGGCCTATTTGCTCAATGTGTTCGGCTGAGATCGGAAATCAACCATATCGCAGGCCCCGAATTCTGAGGCGCGCTTTTCACTCGAAGACTCAGCCGGAAACGGCATCCCGTTCTGAGCGTCGAATCCGGGACGCAGTTTCCGTTTGGGGACCGTTCCGGAAAATGTATCCCGTTCTGGAGCCAAATACTGGGTCGTAGTTTCCGCCAAGCATGCCATCAGGAAAGCGCGTCCCGTTCTGAGCCTAAATTCTGGGATGCGGTTTCCACTGAAACTTCTACCGGAAAACGAATCCCATTCTGAGCGTCGAATCCGGGACGCATTTTCCGTCTGCAGTCCCGCTGGGGAAAGTTCATCCCACTCTGAGAGCTCGTTCCGGGATGCAATTTCCGTTTGAGGGCCGATTCGGAAACGGCCTCCCACTCTGGAGCCGAATTCTGGGACGCAGTTTCCGGTTGAAATCCGATCAACCGCTCACATCACACGTCCTCAAACGCGCAATCCAGAGCTGCAAAATAGCAGATAAACAACCATTTTTCTAAAAAGTACACGTCCTGAAACTTACCCAGTCTTCATAACTCGCTACCGTTCACGGTCGCCGATTACCGCCCACCGATTCGGATGTAAAAATGTCGCCGAAAACAGGCCATCTACCTGCATGGTTAGATTTTGGTCAGCTTTTGGTCAGTTGAGCGGCAAGTTCCGGCTGATACGTTTTTGCTACCCAAAAGGAGGCGGTAGCTCATGACCCATTGCAATGACCAACTCATCGACCAACTGCTCACTCAGGCCGAGCAGGAGGGACGATGCCTTATTCCCCCGAGCACGGCGATCCGAAAAGCGCTCCTTCGACGCATGGGCGTCACGGTCGCCTCGCCCATGCCGGGGTTGTTTGCGCGAAAAACGCGCTGGGACGAACTCAACCGAGCGCAACGCCATTGCGAGATTATCCGCGCCCTTGCAATCATCCACCCCGATTGGACGTTCTGCTCGTTTTCGGCAGCATGCCTCCTGGGACTCGAAGTCTCGTGGCGGCACCTGAACGTCGCACACGTCTGCAGCTCGACAAAACCATCGGCTCGCCCGGGCGCGCATATTCAGCGGCATCAGATCGAGCCGGCCGGAGCAATCCGTCTATCCAGTGCATCGGTAACGCCGCCCATCAAAACGGTAACGGATTGCCTGCTGCAGACCGGTTTTGCCGATGGCATGCCCATTGCCGATTCGGCGATCTCAAAGCTTGGCCTAACGCGAGAGCAGCTGATGGGAGCAGTCGAAAAACGAGCGGGCGCTCGCAACGGTCGCGCGGTGCGCACGGCCCTCACCACGCTCCAATATGCTGACGCGCGCGCCGAGAGCGGCGGGGAATCGGTCGCCCGCGCTGTCATGATCGAGACCGGCTTTGCACCCGACCAACTTCAATACGAGCTAACGGATCCCTTCGATTCGACCGAAAGCATGCGAACGGATTTTGCCTGGGAGCGTCAAGCCAGGGAGCTCACGCTGGGCGAACTCGATGGGCTCATCAAATATACCGACCAGACCATGCTGGCCGGACGCACCACCGCCGAGGCGCTCGTTGCCGAACGACAGCGCGAGGCGCATCTATCGCTTTACGGTCATCCCTTGCTGCGCTTTACCATGAACGAAGTCCGTTCGGCAGGCATGTTCGCGAAAAAGCTGCAGACGGCAGGCATCCGGCAGACCGCGCTGCCGACATGGCTCAACGACGTGGAGCTGTAGGGACTGCTGAGCTTATGCCCGTCTGCCTGCCAAACCGGGACACACTTTCCGGTTGGCAGCACCCGCGGAAACCATGTCCCAGACTGAGTGCTCAAAACGGGATACGCTTTCCAGATGGCGTGCCTAGCGGAAACCGTGTCCCGGAATCAAGGCCTAGAACGGGACACGCTTTCCGGTTGAACGCCCAGCGGAAACTACATCCCGGAATAGACGCTCAAACTGGGCCGCAGTTTCCAAGTGAACGACAGCCGGAAAGCGCATCCCGGAATAGGCGCTCAAAATGGGATGCGCTTTTCCGACGAAGCTCCTTGCGGAAAGCGTGTCCCAGAATGAAGACTCGGAATGGGATGCAATTTCCGCCTGAAGGCGATTCGGAAAGCGCATCCCATTCTGAGCATCGATTCCGGGTCGCAGTTTCCGGTTGAGGGCCGTTCCGGAAAGTGTGTCCCATTCCAGGCGCGGATTCCGGGACACAGTTTCCGCATGCGGCCCCGTTGGGAAAGTTCATCCCATTCCGAGGCTGGATTCCGGGACGCAGTTTCCGCTCCAAGCAAAAGGCCCCGGCTCGCGATGGAGCCGGGGCCAAAGGCGCAGCATATACAGTTGATGTTGAGCGCGAACAGCCCGTCAGCAATGGGCGTCCGTGCCCTACCCTACCCGCGGTTGCGGACGCGGCTGTAAGGCGTATCCACCATGGGCAGATCCGGACGCAGCTTGCCGTCAAACGCGCGATAGGCGTTCTGTACGGCGGGCGCCGTGGGGATCGTTGCGATCTCTCCAATGCCCTTGCCGCCGTATGCCACGGGCAGCAGCTCGTCCTTCTCCACGTAGATGGCGTGGATATCCGGAATCTCGGGCGCACGGAACAGCCCGAGCGTGCCGTACCTGGCTTGGGGCACGCAGTCCTTGAGCGGCCAGTCCTCGGTGAGCGCATAGCCCATACCCATGAGCACGCCGCCTTCGATCTGACCCTGGATGGAGATGGGGTTGACCACCTTGCCGGAATCGTGTGCGGCATAGACCTCGCTCACGCGGCCGTCATCATCCAGAATGACCACATGTGTGGCAAAACCGTAGCAGATGTGGCTCTTGGGGTTGGGAACGTCGGCGCCCAGCTTGTCGGTCGGCTCCAGATACACGTAGCCAAACTCGCATCCCTCGAGCGCCTTGATGGTGGCCGCAGGGTCCTGAGGATGCATACCCTGGCCGGCGACGAGTTCCTGTGTGCGCAGCTGGTAGGCGCGACCGTCGTCATACTCGATCTTGACGCCGTCGCCATGCGCGCTCACCGGGGCGGTAGGCGCAGGCTTGCCGGCCTCGATGCCAACCATGGCGTCGCGCAGCAGGAAGGCGGCACCGCGCACGGCCTCGCCGGTCACGACCGTCTGGCGCGAGCCAGACGTGGTGCCGGAGTCGGGAGCGTTCTCGGTGGAGCACTCGCCATTGGCAATGCAGCTCAGCGGCAGACCGCAGGCCTCGGCAACGTCCTGCAAAAAGACGGTGTTGCAGCCCTGGCCGATGTCGGACGTGGCGGCGTAGACCACGGCGCGGCCACCCTCGACGCGAATCTTGCAGCGGCCGGCATCGGGCAGGCCCACGCCCACGCCGGCATTCTTCATGGCGCAGGCAATGCCGGCGTGGCCGGGATGCGCGTAGTAGGCATCCTTGACCTCGAGCAGCGTCTCCTTAAGCGCCGTGGAGCAGTCGGCAATCTGGCCGTTGGGCAAAACCTCGCCCGGCTCGATGGCGTTACGGTAGCGGATCTCCCACGGATCCAGGCCGACCTTCTCTGCCAGCAAGTCAATCAGGCTCTCGAGCGCAAACTCGGACTGGCAAACGCCAAAGCCGCGGTACGCACCGGCGGGCGGGTTGTTGGTGTAGTAGCCAAAACCGCGAATGTCGGTGTTCTGGTACTTGTAGGGACCGACGGCATGCGTGCAGGCACGCTCGAGCACCGGGCCGCACAGCGAAGCGTAGGCGCCGGTATCAAAGTTGATCTCGCAGTCCAGGCCGGTAAAGTTGCCCTCGGCGTCGCAGCCCAGTGTAAAGGTGCCGTCCATGGCGTGGCGCTTGGGATGGAAAGCGAGCGACTCGGCACGCGTGAGCTTGCACTTCACAGGACGCTGGAACTTATATGCGGCGAGCGCAGCCAGGTGCTGGACCGAAACGTCCTCCTTACCGCCAAAGCCGCCACCCACGAGCATGGTCTCGACGACCACGCGCTCGGGCTCGTTGTCCCAGCCAAACATGTGGGCGCACTCTTTGCGCGTGTCGTAAGCACCCTGGTCGGTCGACTGCACCTTGACGCCGTTCTTGTACGGGAAGGCAACGGCGCACTCGGGCTCCAAGAAGGCATGCTCGGTAAAGGGCGTGGTAAAGCGCTGCGTCACGGTGAACGCGCTCTCCGCCAGCGCCTTGGCGGCGTCGCCGCGCGTCACATGGCGACTCTGGCACACGTTGTCCTTGAGCTCCACCGTGTTGCCAAAGGCAAAGAAACTGTCATGCAGGCGCGGCGCGTCGGCGGCCCTGGCCTCGGCGATGTTGCGCACGGGCTCCAGCGGCTCGTAATCGATCTTTACGAGCTTCTTGGCCTTCTCGAGCGTCGCCTCGTCCTCGGCAACCACCAGCACGATGGCGTCGCCCACGCAGCGGGTGATATCACCCTGGGCGATCATGACATCCCAGTCCTGGATAAGGTGGCCGACCTGGTTGACCGGCACGTCCTCGGCCCGCAGGATGCCCACCACACCGGGCAGGGCCTCGGCCTTGGAGGTATCGATGGAGAGCACGCGAGCGCGCGGGTACTTGGAGCGCACGGCGCTGGCGTAGGTCAGGCGCGGCTGATCGAGCTCGTCGATGTCGTCGGGATACTTGCCCTCGCCGAGCACCTTCTTGCGCACGTCGATACGGAAGGCGCGCTTGCCCACGCCGTAGTCGTTGCCGCGCTCCAAGTCCTCGTCGATCTGCTTTTCGCCGCGGAGCACCGCAGCGGCGAGTGCGATGCCCTCGATGATCTTCTTGTAGCCGGTGCAACGGCAGACATTGCCGCGGATGGCGTACTTGATCTGCTCCTCGGTGGGCTCGGGGTCCTCGGCGATGAGCGCCGCACCCGCCATGACCATACCGGGGATGCAAAAACCGCACTGCACGGCGCCCACGGCGCCAAAGGCATACACAAAGGCCTCGCGCACGTCCTGGGGCAGGCCCTCGACGGTCACGATGTTGCGGCCGGCGGCAAGAGCGGTAGTCAGTACGCATGCCTTGACGGCCGCGCCGTCTACATGGATGGTGCAGGTACCGCAGGCGCCCTCGGAGCAGCCGTCCTTAGCGGAATGGATGTGCAGGTCGTCGCGCAAGTAGCGGAGCAGCGGCTTGTTTTGGGTCGTCGTGCGCTCGACGCCGTTAACGGTAAAAGTGAATTCCTGTGCCATGGTGATTCCCTTCTACACGCCGGCGGCGATGCCGGTGCGGTCGTGGATGGCGCCATGCGGGCAGACGACAGCGCACATGCCACACGACAGGCAGTCCGCGCCGTCGATATGGGCGCAGTTGTCCTCGATGCGGATAGCGCTGGCAGGGCACTTTTTGGCGCACATGCCGCAACCGATGCAGCTCGTGTCGCAGATCTTGCGCGCAATGGCGCCCTTATCGGTGTTGTTGCAGCGCACCAGGATGTTCTGGTAGCCGGGAACGAAGGCAATCACGCGCTGTGGACACGCCATGCCGCACAGGCCACAGCCCGTGCACTTGGAGCGATCCACGCGGGCGATGCCATCGACCAGCGCAATGGCACCGTGGGGGCAGGCCGCGACACAGGCGCCACAGCCAATGCAGCCTTCGCTGCAGCGGGCGTCGCCGCCTGCGGAGGCGCAACCGCTTCCGCAGGCAACGTAGGCCACGTTATGTTGAATGGATTTGGCCATAAGAGACTCGCCTATTTCTTAAGGAGATACGGATAGCTGTCGCGCACGGCCTTGATGGTCAGGCGGACGGCCTCGGGCAGACCGGTGTTGACGGCATCGACCGAGACGGTGCGGACCGTGCCGGCGACGCGAACCTTAAAGTGGTCCTCGTCCACGGCCAGGAAGCCCTCGTTCTCGGAGTTCTCCATGTCCTGATCGCTCCAGAACAGGGTGAGCTTGTCCTTGTAGGGACGACCCTCCTGGTAGGGGCAGAACACGGCGCAGTTGCCGCACTCGTTGCACATGCCGTCGACATGGACGACCTGATGCTTGGCCAGGCCCGGCACCTTAATTGCCACGTTGGCGCGGTTGGGGCACACGTCGCAGCAGACCTCGCACACCGAGCCGCAGCCCAGGCAGCGGGTCTTGGTGCAATTGCGCTTGTCGCGGCACAGCGACCCCTTGCGCTCGTAGCAGGCGTCCTCGCGACCGGCCTGAGCATTCTGGTCGGCGTACTTGTTAAAGTCCACGCCAGCGATGGCACGGGCGACCTCGGCGGCGTCGGCGATAGCCTCGACCACGGTGGCCGGACCGCGGCGGCAGTCACCGGCAGCCCAGACGCCCTCGACGCCGGTGGAGGTGGCGGCAAGGCGGCCGCGACGGTCGTGCTCGACGCCCGCGGCGTCGTACAGGCTGGCATCGATGCCCTCGCCCACGGCGCAGATCACCGTGGTGGCGGAAAGCTCGACGGTCTCGCCCGTGGCGACAGGGCTGCGACGACCGCTTGCATCCGGCTCGCCAAGCTCCATAACGTCGCAGGTCAGCACGGCGCCGTTGAGTGCCTTGGGTGCCAGCAGCTCGCAGAACTCAACGCCGTCGGCAAGAGCAAGATCGAGCTCTTCCTCATCGGCGGGCATCTGCTTCTTGGTGCGGCGATACACCAGGCGCACGTTCTTCACGCCTGCCAGGCGCTTGGCCACGCGGGCCGCGTCCATGGCGGTGTTGCCGGCGCCGATGACCACGACGTCCTCGCCCAGCTCGAGCTTCTCGCCCTTCTTGGCGGCCTCGAGGAACTCCAGCACGTCGAGCTCGGCACCCTCGCCCAAGCCTGCAGAGCCGGGCATCCAGGCACCGGTGGCCACGACCACGTCGGTAAAGCCCTGGGCCTTGAGCTCGTCAATGGACTCCACGCGAGCGTTGAGCTGCACCTTGGCGCCAAAGGCCAGGCAGAGCTCGGCATCGTGGGAGATATCGTCGCTCGCAATGCGGAACTCGGGGATCACGTGACGGACCACGCCGCCGAGCGAATCGCGGGCCTCGAAGATGGTGACGGGCACGCCGGCACGCGTCAGGAAGAATGCCGTTGCCAGACCAGCCGGGCCGCCGCCGATCACGGCAACGTTGCGCTCACCGTCGTTGGCGATGGCCTGGGCGCGCAGCTTGGGCAGCACGGCGGTCATGGCCTCACGGGCGGCCTTGAGCTTGCTGGCGCGAATCTGGGCGCCCTCGGGCTCGTAGAATGCGCGCTCGCAGGCGCGGCCGCAGGGATGCGGGCAGATGGTGCCGGTAATGAACGGCAGGGCGTTGCGCTCGATGATGATGTTGAGCGCGTCCATGTAGCGGCCCTCGTCAACAGCCGCCAGATAGGCGGGAATATCCTGCTGGATGGGGCAGCTCGTGCGGCACGGCGTGGTAAAGCAGTCGGAAAGCGGGCTCTTACCGGCGACCTTGCGGTCGGGCAGCGGGCGCAGCGGCTTCTTGTAGAGCGGGTTGGTGAGCGAGTCGGTCTGGATCGCAGTCACGGCCTCGAGAGAGACGCCCGCGAACGGCTTGCCGTCCAGGTCGGTAAACTCGCCGGCCATCTGGCTAAAGCGCTCGTATCCACCGGGCTTGAGCACGTCGGTCGCCAGGGTAACGGGCCAAATGCCGGCATCGTACAGGGCGCGGATGTTGTAGACCGTGGCGCCGCCGGAGTAGCTGATGCGCAGCTTGCCATCGAACTGCTCGGTAATGCGGCGGGCGGCCTCGATGGTCAGCGAGAACAGCGAACGGCCGGACATGTACATCTCGGTGGAAGGCAGCTCGTTCCTCGTCACGTCGACGGGGAACGTGTTGGTCAGCTTGACGCCAAACTCCAGGCCGCGCTCGGTGCACAGGGCAATCAGGCGCTCGAACATGGGCACGGCGTCGGCCCACTGCAGGTCCTCGCGGAAGTGCGTATCATCAAAGACGATGTAGTCAAAGCCCAGCTCGTTCAGACGCTGGCGGGCAAACTCATAGCCCAGCAGCGTGGGGTTGCACTTGATGTAGGTGTTGAGGCCCTTCTCGGTGATGAGGTAGGTCGCGATGCGCTCGATCTCGGCGGGCGGGCAGCCATGCAGCGTGGACTCGGTGATGGAGTTGGACACGCGCGCCGGAATGGACTCGACAAACGCGGCGTCGACATGCTCAAACTTGTCCAGGTTGGCGAGTGCCCAGGCACGGCACTCGTTCCAGACGTCGGAGCCGCTGGCATCCTTCATGCCCTCGATGTAGGCGTCGACCTTGGGGCTCTTAATGCCCTCCAGGTCATAGCCCACCGACATGTTGAAGACAAAGCCGTCCGGGCTGCCCAGACCGTACTCGCGAGCGATCAGGTGGCAGGCAAACCATGCCTTCACGTACTCGGCAAAGGCCTGCGGAACCTCGAGCTCGGTCGACCATTCGCAGTTGTAGCACTCGTCCTGAGCCACGATGCAGGGCTTGTTGACGCACTTGGAGAGCTCCTCGCCGTCCATAACCTGGACGGTCTTGAGCTCAAAGAAGCGAGAACCGGCCACATAAGAGGCCACGATGTTCTGGGCCAGCTGCGTATTGGGACCGGCAGCCGGGCCAAACGGAGTCTCGATGCGCTCGTCAAAAATGGGAAGCGCACCCTCCTGGTTGGTCGTGACCATCTTACGCACGCCAAAGATGGCGTCCTGGGTCTTGTGCTCCTCGATGATCCAGTTCATCAGCTGCGAAAACGGGATCGGCCTCATGATGTCGCTCATAGTGAGCTCCTCTCTGTAACGCCCGGCGAGACCGCGCGGCGGGCGCAAATACGGTGTAGCGCTAGCACAGCGCCGGCGACCCCGCGGAGGCCGCCTATGCGCGCGTCGGATGCGGCGAAACATCCGACGCGCGCGAATCTCCAATTGGAATTAGTACACGCGATCGTTGAGCGTGCTCCAGAGCTTCTTGGACTCGGCCATGGTCCACGCGTTGATCTTGTCCTCATCAATCCCAACGAACTCACGATCCTTGTACAGGACGCGGCCGTTGATGATGGTGGTGCGGCAGTTTTTGCCCATCATGCCAAAGAGCATGTGGCCGTCGATATTCTCCTCGCTCAGCGGCGTAAAGGGCTTGTAGTCCATGACGATGACATCGGCGGCAGCGCCGGCCTCGAGCACGCCGAGCTTGCGATCGAAGTACTTGCTCGCCATCTTGGCGTTGTTCTCGAACAGCATGGTCATGGCCTCGCACCAGCCCACGTTGGGCATGGCGGCGTTGTGGCGCTGAATGATCAGGAAGACCTTAAGGCTCTCGAGCATATCGTGGGTGTAGGCGTCGGTGCCCATGCACACGGGGATACCGCGGCGGAAGAACTCGAGCACGGGGGCGCAGCCCACGGCGTTGCCCATATTGGATTCGGGGTTGTTGACGAGCCAGGTACCGGACTCCTTGACGATATCCATCTCGGCAGGCGTCACGTGGATGCAGTGGCCGAGCATGGTGTCGGGACCCAGCAGATTGTGCTGCAGCAGGCGCTCGACGGGGCTGATGCCACCGCGGTTGAGGCGGGAGTCCCACACGTCATTCATGCCCTCGCACACATGGATGTGGAAGCCGGTCAGGCCGTTGTTGGCCTCGGCCATCTTATCCATGGTCTCGTCCGACAGCGTAAAGGTGGCATGTCCGCCAAACATGGCGGCGATCATGTGGTTGTCGTTATCGCGACGCTCCTTGGCGGCCCACTGGGCAAACTCGGCGTTCTCGGCAATGGCCTGGTCGCATTTTTCCTGGCCGCGGCGATCGGAGACCTCGTAGCACAGGCACGAACGCATGCCCAGCTCCTGAGCGGCATCCTTAATGGTAAAGAGGCTTCCCGGAATCTCGCAGAAGCTCGCATGGTGATCGAAGATCGTGGTGACGCCATCGCGGATGGAGTCAAGAATCGTGGCATAGGCGCTGGCCTTGGTGCCGTCGAGCGTCAGGTTGTCGTCGATCTTCCACCACTGCTGCTCAAGATTCTCCAGGAAGTTGGTAGGGTTACAGCCCTTAATGGCAAGGCCGCGGGCCAAACCCGAGTAGATGTGGGTGTGGCAGTTGATGAGTCCGGGCATGATGAGGTTGCCCCGGGCGTCGACGTACTCGGCATCCGGGTACTTGGCCTTGAGCTCGCACTCGGGGCCCACTTCGACGATCGTATCTCCGTCAATGGCGACCGCACCGTTTGGAATGAACGGGGTCTGAGCATTGCGGGTAAAGACAGAACCGTTAGCGACCAGAAGCATGGATGCTCCCTTCAACATCAGGGGCGGGGTTTGACACCTCTGACATGGCGGAGTGCGAAGCGCCGGCCTACACCGGAAACGGGCCCTCTCCCGTCAACGCTTCACCAAAGGGACAAACCCTTTGAAGTGCGGCTTGGCGCCGCATGACGTCGGCGGACGAGGCGATGCGCCCGCCGACGAATAGCACCGAATTGGCTACTTCTTGCTCTCGGGCAAGACCAGATCCACGGCAGCGTCCTTGGCAGCATCGATGTGCTGAGCCACGACCGGCGTCTGCGGAAGAATCAGGTTAAGGACGATGGCCATGATGGCGGTGGGGGTTACGGCATTGGAGCCGATGACGGTGGACACCCAGGCGGGCATACCCTCGCCGGCAAGGCAACCGCTGGCCATCCAGATACCCAGGCCAAAGACGACGGAGGTACCGACGATGGTGGTAGTGCGCTGCGTGAGGCCCTCGCGGGTGAACATGCGCACGCCGTTCATGGTGATGGTGCCAAACACGCCCACGGTCGCGCCGCCGATGACGGGCTGCGGGATAGCGGAAAGGACGGCAGAGAGCTGCGGGAACAGACCGGCGATGGCAAAGACGGCCGCAATGATCACAAAGACCCACTTGTTGACGACCTTGTTGGAGCAGATGATGCCCACGTTCTGGCCAAGGGCGCTGGTGGGAAGACCGCCCAGCAGGCCGCCGACCATAGAGGTGAGGCCCTGGGACACGATAGCGCCGGAAAGCTCGCGCTCGGTGGGCATACGGTCGATGGAGCCCAGGCAGGCGGCGGAGACGTCACCGATAACCTGGATGGCAACCATGGGGAACACGACGGCGAGGGTAATGCAGACCTCGGGATCAAACTCGAGCGCGTAGGGCATGAGCTTGGGAAGGGCGAAGACCTGAGCGGTGGCGACGCTGGAGAAGTCGATCATGCCAAAGGGGATGGAGACGATCATGCCAACGATCATGCCAAAGAACACGGATCCCAGCTTGAGCGTGCCCTTGCCAAAGTTGGCGAGCGCAAAGACCACGGCGAAGGTGATAAGAGCGACGCACCAGGCCTGCGGAGTGCCCCACAGCGGCGTGCCCATGCCACCGGCCATGTACTTGACGGCCGTGGGATAGAGAGAGACGCCAATGGAGAAGATGACCGTACCGGTCACGACGGGCGGGAACAGCCACTTGATCTTGCTGTAGGCCAGACCAAAGAGGACCGCGACGGCGCCGCCGACGATCTCGCCGCCCAGCAGCGCACCAAAGCTAAAGCCCGAGGCACCCATGGCCTGCAGAGCCGGCAGGAACGCGAACGAAACGCCCATGACGATGGGCAGGCCGCCGCCGATGCGACGGAAGGGAGCGAAGGCCTGAAGGGCCGTGTCGATCGCCGAAAGAATGAGCGCGACCTGAATGATGTCGGTGCTCTGCTGGCTATTAAAGCCGTAGACGCCGGCCATGATGACAGCCGGGGTGATGATACCGGCAAACGAAGCCAGTACGTGCTGAAGGGCACACGGGATCATTTCCTTAACGGGAGGCATGCCTTCACGAGTGAACAGGGCTTCAGTGCCGTTCGTAACCGTCTCCTGGGTCATTTGACCACCAATCCTCGAAATAGTTGTTTTCGCATCTAACGCTCTATTGTGACGCAGTGCGGGGTTGAGGTTGTGCCTTCGTTGGATATCGTATTAAAGATGGTTCTCATTCTCAATAATAATTTTTTGTTATCAGACTATTCTTAAGCTGAGACAATGCATTTCCGCAGGTCAGGAAAGTGTCCGGTCAAAATAACATCTAACTTTTCTTTTGGTCAACCGTTTACCGCCAAAATCCTACCGCTCGTCTGTATTACGCAATGTACCTGCGAATATGCGAGTCAATAGACACCGTGTTACCATGAGAAAAAATTGTTATGAACATTTCCGATTTCACCCAAAGGAGTTGCCCGTGAACGAGACCGTACGCCGCTTTTTGCCGATGGTCGATTTCCTGGAGCAGATACTCGGTAAGAACAGCGAGATCGTGCTGCACGATTTCTCGGATCCCGACCACGCCATCGTCGATATTCGCAACGGCATCGTGAGTGGCCGCAAGGTCGGCGGTCCCGCCACCGATCTGGCGCTCAAGATCATGCACGACCCCAAGTATCGCGACCTGCCGTTTATTACGGGCTACGAGGGCCGCGGCGCCGGAGGCAAGACGCTGGAGTCCGCGACGTTCTTTATCCGCGAGGATGACGAGATCGTCGGTATGCTCTGCGTCAACACCGACCTCTCGACCGTACGCTCCATAAACGCCATGGCGCAGCAGCTCATGGCGTGCTTCGACGCAGCGCCGACGCGCACGGAGCCCGCCCCTATCGAGGTCGAAAGCCTTTCGGAGTCTACACAGGAGCTCATCGACCGCAGCATTGCCGAGTTGCTGAGCGCGCGCGGGCTGGATGTAGCGTCGCTTGGTCAGAACGACCGCGTGGACGTCATTCGCCACCTCAACGGCAACGGGGTGTTCATGCTCAAGGGCGCCGTGGCCTGCGCTGCCACCGCGTTGGGCATCTCGGAGCCCAGCGTGTACCGCTACCTGCAAAAAGTCCGCAAGGAGGGCTAAACGTGATCCCTTGGGGACGAAGGGAAACGGATCATTTTTGTCGCATCGCTTGACAAAAGACCCTGCAGCTCGCACGCGCTGCAGGGTCTTTTTGCATGTCATGTTTAGTTGTGGCCAACGCCTTAGAGAGCGGCGACGACCTCGATCTCGACCAGACCGCCAGCCGGAAGAGCGGCAACCTGGAAAGCGCTGCGCGCGGGGAACGGGGCCTCGAACTTGGAGGCGTAGATCTCGTTCACGGCGGCAAAGTCGGCGATGTCGGCCAGGTAGACCGTGGTCTTGACGACATCGGCAAACGTGGCGCCGGCAGCGGTCAGCAGAGCCTCGACGTTGGCGAGGGACTGCTTGGCCTGGGCCTCGACACCCTCGGGCAGCTTGCCGGTCGCGGGATCGATGCCCAGCTGGCCGGACAGGAACACCATGTTGCCAGTCTGGATACCGGGGGAATACGGGCCGATGGCTGCGGGTGCGTTATCGGAAGACACGACGGTCTTGCTCATGTTTTTCTCCTTACAAGTAAAAGGGAACGGGAGCGCGGCGTTCACACCGGGAGGCACAGTTCGGTCTGAACACCGCGCTTGATTGGGATAGTAGGGGATGAGTTTGCCCGATGCAAGATAATTATCAGCCTTCGAGAATATTTTATCGCCCAACGGTTTCCCCGGACCGCTGAACGGTTCTCATGTGAAGCAGCCAGTCCAAGCTGCTGAAGACTTTATCCCGCTTAGAGCACGGGCATCGCCTGCCGCGATGGCACCACTATACTTTTGAGTATCTGAGCATTTTGAAAGGCAGGATATGACCGCAACCGCCAGTCGAACCACCAACCGTAGACCCGAGCTCTTGGCCCCCGCCGGAGGCCCGGAGCCCTTCGCCGCCGCACTCGCTGCCGGAGCAGACGCAATCTACTGTGGCATGGGCAGCTTCAACGCCCGCCGCAAGGCAACGAACTTTACCGACAAGGCCTTTGAGCAGGCCTGCCGCGCTGCACACCTGGCCGGCTCGCGCGTCTACGTCACGGTCAACATCGTCATCAAGCAGTCCGAGATGGCCGATGCGTTGCAACTCATCCATCGCTGCTCCACGCTGGGCGCCGATGCCTTCATCATCCAGGACTGGGGTCTGTTCTTTGAGGTCAAGCGCACGATGCCCGGCATCGAGACGCATATCTCGACCCAGGCGAACATCCATGACGACCGCGGAACCATCTGGTGCCGCGAGCAGGGCGCCGACCGCGTGACCCTCTCGCGCGAGCTCTCCATCGACGAGATCGCCGCCATCCACGACGCCGCGCCCGATGTCGACCTCGAGGTCTTTAGCCACGGTGCCATCTGCTTTTGCTACTCGGGTCTGTGCCTGCTGTCGAGCTTTGCCATGGCGGGCCGCTCGGCCAACCGCGGCATGTGCGCCCAGCCCTGCCGCCTGCCCTACGAGCTAATCGACGAGAACGGTCGCTCGCTCTCCCCTGCCGGTCGCGAGCGCGCGCTGTGCCCGCGTGACACCAACACCTCGCAGCTTGTTCGCCGTCTGTATGACGCCGGCGCCGCGTCGCTCAAGCTCGAGGGCCGCATGAAGGCGCCCGATTACGTGTACTCCATCGTCGACGTGTATCGTCATCAGATTGACGATATGCTGGCCGATGTTTCGACCTCTAAGGACGAGAAAGCCGCCCGCCAGCGCCAGCTCAAGCGCTGCTTTAACCGCGACTTTACGCACGCCTATCAGGACGGCACCTCGGGCGACGAGATGATGAGCTATGAGCGTTCCAACAACCGCGGCCAGATCGTGGGCACGGTGCTGGGCAGCCGCCCGGCCAACCGCGATGTGCGCGGCCTCAATCCCGACGACCGCCGTCGCCGCGCCGCCATCGCCCGCATTGAGCTGTTTGAGCCCGTGGGCAAGGGCGACCTGCTGGAGCTTCGCCACGATAACGAGTTTGACCAGTTCCTGACCACCATTGCCGCCGATGATGCCGCTGCCGGCGATGTTATCGAGTGTCGCGTGCCCCGTAGCATGCCCGAGGGCTGCCGCGTGCGCGTGATTCGAAGCCAGCGCGCTATTGACGCTGCCAGCGCCGCGCTCAAGCACGATGTGCTGCGCCGCCGAGCTGTTGATGTATCCGTCGTGGCGCGCCTGGGCGAGCCGTTTGC
Organism: uncultured Collinsella sp.; assembly: GCA_959599615.1. GTDB lineage: Bacteria > Actinomycetota > Coriobacteriia > Coriobacteriales > Coriobacteriaceae > Collinsella. The sequence continues at coordinate 14,940 of CAUGKA010000009.1, forward strand.
CGTCACACTCACCTGCTGCGACGACCCCGCACTCACCGCCACCGCCACAGGCTTCACCGTCGAGGCCGCCAAGACCCGCGCCGTCGAGGCATCCGATCTGGTTGAGCACGTCGGGCGCATGGGCTCCTCTCCCTTTGAGGCCGCGAGCTTTGACGTGGCCCTCGACGAGAGTTGCGGCATGGGCTTTTCCGCCGTGCACAAGGTGCGCGCCGCCGCTTGTAAGGCGCTGGAAGAGGCCATTCTGGCACCGTACGAGGAGCGCGCCCGCACGCTCGAGCTACCGGCGATTGTCACCAATGATTCCCGCCCCGCGCCCGAGCACTACCGCGATGAGCCGCAGATCTGCGCTACCGTCACCTCACTCGAGGCCGCCGAGGCCGCTCGCGCCGAGGGTGCAACGCGCATCTACATGACCACCGACGCACTCGATGCGGCCGAACTCTCCCCCGCCGATGCGTTTGAGCAGGGCATCGTACCCATACTCGACGAGGTCTGCCGCGCCGTTGACCACGTACGCGTTGACCCGTGGGTTGTTGCCGGCGCCACGGTCGCTATCGGCAATATATCCGAGCTTGCCCTGGCCGCCCAAGTTGGTGCCACGGCGGAGGTCCGCTCTTGCCTGCCCGTGCACAACACCCCTTGCATGGAGGCACTTGCCGAGCGCGGAGCCGGCGCGTTTTGGCTCTCGCCCGAGATCACGCTCGACGAGATTATCTCGCTTGGCGCCGCCGCGCCCGCGGTCCTGGGCATCACCGTTTTCGGCCGCCCGCGCGTTATGACGAGCGAGCACTGCATCCTGCAGGTGGCCAATGGCTGCATCCACGATTGCGCCAACTGCCGCCTGCGCGCCCGCAAGCTGTCGCTCAAGAATATCGACGGAAAGGTCATGCCCGTCCGCACCGACATCCACGGCCGCTCTCGCCTGTACGACGCCTACCCCATCGACCTCACACCGCAGGTTCCACAGCTGCTCGACGCCGGCGTGCGCCGTCTCATGGTGGACGGAACGCTGCTCGAGACGGATGAGGTGGGCCGTGCCGTCGCCCGCGTCCGACGCGCCGTCGAGGCCGCGCAGGCCGGTCGCAAGCCCGCCGCCCGCCTACGCGGGGCGACCTCGGGCTGCATGTTTGTCGGAATCAGCTAACTGAAAGGCTTACACGTGAACGAAGAACCTCAAGTCCTCTACTGCGACGCCTGGCTCATGGCCATCGACAAGCCTGCCGGCATGATCGTCCACGGCGATGGCACCGGCGAGCGTACACTCACCGACTACGCCAGCGACCTGCTGCTGGCGATGGGCGACGGCTTTGCCGCGACCGACATGCAGCCGCTCAACCGCTTGGACCGTGACACCACCGGCGTGGTGCTGTTCTCACTCGACAAGCAGACGCAGCCCGCCTTTGACCAGATGATCATCGACCACGCGTTCGAAAAGCATTACCTGGCGCTGGCCGAGGGCAAGATCGACTGGAACGAAAAGCTCATCGACAAGCCCATCGCCCGCGACCGTCACGACAGTCGAAAGATGCGCGTCGGCGCCAGCGGCAAGCCGTCTCAAACACGCGTAAAGGTGCTCAAGCGTCTTAAGAGCCGTCGAGGCCTGCCCACGCGCTCGTATATTGATGTCGAGCTGCTCACCGGCCGCAAGCATCAGATTCGCGTGCACCTGGCAAGCGAGCATCATCCCCTGGTTGGCGACGACCTGTACGGAACGCCGCGTCCCTGCGGCCTCATGCTCCATGCCCACAGCGTGTCCTTTACGCATCCCGTAACCGGCGAGCACATCCACATCGAAGCCCCCTGCCCCTGGGAGCCCTAAACCACCACAAAGGGGACAGGCACCTTTGTGGTGGTTTTGCCGCAATGGCTCAGCCGCAGTCCCAAAACGTCTCGATCTGTAACAGTTAGAGCCCGTTTTCCGGTCTATCTGTTACAGATCGAGACATTCGAATCCCTCTCAAGGGAAAATCTTAATCTGTAACAGTAACTCGGCAAAATCGGTCCCAGATGTTACAGATTGAGACAAAGGGACGGCACGGTTCGGAAGTATCTCAATCTGTAACATCTAGTCTGCTTTTAACGGTCTGGTTGTTACAGATTTAGACAAACCGGCAGACAACGAAAGCGGCAACGCCCGTAATGGATGTTGCCGCTTTTCTATTGAGAAAACTAAATGGTTTTGGCCTTACTTCGCCTCGTTGCTAGACCGTGATGACGTTTTCCATCGCCTGGTACTTGGCGGGCACCTCGCCCGCGGTGATAATCGTTGCGTCGCGGAAGTCCGCAAACTTGACGGGCGCCACCATGCCAAATTTGCTGGCATCCGAGATTACGAAGCGTTTGGCCGTATGGCGCATCGAGATGCGCTTGACCTGTGCCTCCTCGATATCGGGCGTCGTAAAGCCCTGCTCGGCAGCAATGCCGTTGGACCCCCAAAAGCCGCAGTTGAAGTTGTAGCGGTCTAAGGTTGCCAAGGCATCGGGGCCAACGAGCGCCTCGGTCTCGGGCTTGAGCTCGCCACCCAGCACCACGGTGCGCATGCCGCGCAGGGCGAGATGCTGAGCATGGAGCACGGAGTCGGTCACATAGGTGACGCCGTCAAGGCGCGGAAGATGCTCGATGAGCCTGAGCGTCGTCGAGCCCGAATCGATGTAGACAAAGCTCTCGGGCTCCACAAGCGCCGCCGCACGGGCGCAGATACGCTCCTTGTCGTCGTTATGGAGATCGCTACGTTCATTGAGCGTCAAGTCGCGCGTCACATGCGCGCGCTCAAGACTCGTTGCCCCGCCATGGACCTTGGCGATGCGGTGCGCTCGGTCGAGCGTCTGCAGGTCGCGCCGAATGGTAGACGCCGTCACACCCAGGGCTTCGGCAAGCTCCGGCACGGTAACCGAGCCGGCCTGCTGCACCATCGAAACGATCGCGTTGAGCCTGTCTTCCGCGAGCATCGCTTACTCCTCCTCGGGGTAGACGACTCCCCAATCGGCGCGGAGCTTGGTCATGAGCTCCATCACATCAGAAGCATAGCCCAGAAGCTCGCGCTTAGAGTCATCGCCGGCAACGGCCTTCTCGAGGTCAGCCATCTCGTAGCACAGGGCGTAGGCCTCGGTGCCCACGGCGACCTCTTCGCGATGGCCGTCCGCGGTCCACACGATGGTCGCATGGTCGGCACGCGGATATTCGTTGACCTCGACATAACACCTATCAAAGCTGATAACAGAGCGCTTGGGCTGCTTGGAGTGGAGCGTAAGGCTCACGACGCCCAGCTGCTGCTCGGCATTGCGGCAGACGATGCCGCCCGCAACATCGACGCCAGTCTCGCAGGTGTTGCCCAGCGAAACGACCTCGGCGGGCTGGCTCGCCATAAACAGGCGCATAACGGACAGTGCATACACGCCAATATCGAGCATGGCACCGCCGGCGAGGTTGCGATTGTAGAAACGGTTGGACAGGTCGCCGTACTCCTTGTAGCTACCAAAGTTGAGCTGAGCGAGGTTCATGCGGCCGAACTCGCCGGCATCCATGCGGCGGCGCAGCTCTTGATACAAGGGCATGTGGAGCACCGTGGTAGCGTCCATAAGGACCACGTTGTGCTCGGCGGCAATAGCGCGGGCCTCATCGAGTTCAGCGGAATTGAGGGTAATGGCCTTTTCGCAGAGCACGTGCTTGCCGGCTGCCAGGGCAGCGCGCAGATAGGTGATATGAGTGTTGTGCGGGGTAGTGATGTAGACGGCGTCGATGTCAGGATCGGCATAGAGGTCCTCAACCGTGTCGTAGACCTTCTCGACGCCATACTGCTCGGCAAAAGCCTGAGCCTTGGATAGCGTACGGTTGGCGACGCCCGCAAGCTTGCGACCGGCAAGAGCAAGGGACTGAGCCATCTGGTTGGCGATAACGCCGCAACCGATCACGGCCCAATGGAGCTCGGGAGCCGTAAAAATGTCGTCGGGGAACGGCTGATCCTGGACCGAGGCAAACGCCGCCTTAGCGGCTGCTTCGGCGTCGAGCGGAGCCTGTTTGGAATCTGCCATCATGTGCCTCCTGTGTCATAGAACGTCTTGCATTTCTGATAGCTCTATGTTCGCACAAACACGCGTGTCTGTGCGCGTTTTTGCGTATCTCACCGCTAAACGGTCATTATTGCCCCGTAAACGGCGCATATATACGCATGTGCGCGCAATTAAACGCAATAGAACGCGCACGGGCACGCAAGCATGCAATTTACAGAGCACGACGCGCGACCGATATTGGCTCTTAGGCGGATAAGAATCTATGCTTGTTGCATCCAGTAGGTTGATCCCCGATACGTCTCAGGCCGGAAGATTTGTACAGGAGATATCGGTCGAAAGGACCCCAGGAATGCCATGAAGATCGCCCTGCCCGCGAAGGGCCTTCCCCAACGGCTACCCCACTCATTTAAGTCTGTCCCCAATGAGTGCAATGAGTGGGGATAGAAAAAGGCCCGGGTGCCGTTGCATCCGGGCCTTTGCTAGCAACTTAACTGTTGCGACAGCTTAGAACTTGTGGCCGCACTTCTTGCAGACGCGCAGCTTGTTCTTGCCGTCCTTCTCGTGACCGACGCGGGTAACCTTACCGCACTCGGGGCAAACGAGATTGACGTTGGAGGCGTCGATGGGAGCCTCCTGCGAAACGATGCCGCCCTGCTGGTTGGCAGCGTTGGGCTTGACGGCCTTCTTGACGACCGAAACGCCCTCGACAACGACCTTGTTCTCGGCAGGGAGAGCACGCAGGACAACGCCCTGCTTGCCGCGATCCTTACCAGAGAGAACCTGGACCTTATCGCCCTTCTTGATATACATATATCTCCCCTAACTACAGGGTCTCGGGAGCGAGCGAGACGATCTTCATGTACTTCTTGTCACGAAGCTCGCGAGCGACGGGCCCGAAGATACGGGTGCCGACGGGCGAACCATCGTTGTTGATGACAACGCAGGCGTTCTCATCAAAGCGAATGTAGGAGCCATCCTTGCGGCGGATCTCCTTAACGGTGCGAACGACGACGCAACGGACAACGTCCTTCTTCTTGACGTTGGCGCCAGGGGTAGCCTCCTGGACAGCACCGATGAACACATCGCCGATGCCTGCATAACGACGCTTGGAACCGCCAAGCACCTTGATGCAGCGAATCTTGCGAGCGCCGGAGTTGTCGGCGACGTTCAGCATGGTTTGCATCTGAATCATGGTAGATGTTCCTCCGAACTAAGAACCGAAGAGAGGTGCGCAGCCTGTATACGGCCCGTGGTATGCAAGCCAGGCATACGCACATCTTCGGAAACGTACAAGTCGTAAGAGCGACTGCTTATTTAGCGCGCTCGACGACCTCGATGAGGCGCCAACGCTTCATCTTGGACATAGGACGGGTCTCCATAACGCGGACGGTGTCGCCCACGCCAGCCGTGCACTCCTCGTCGTGAGCGTGCAGCTTCTTGGAGCTGGTCATCATCTTGCCGTACTTGGGGTGACGCTTGCGCTCGGTGATGGTGACAACGATGGTCTTGGCACCGGAGACGGAGGTAACGACACCCGTACGGACCTTACGCGAGTTACGCGAATCAGTCATGTTCTCTCCTTAGGTCCTACTCGGCGACAGCGGACTTCTCCGCTGCGATCTCGCGGGCGCGCTGCTCCGTGAGGACGCGAGCGATGTCCTTCTTCACGGTGTTGACGCGAGCGGTGTTGTCCAGCTGGCTGGTGGCCATCTGGAAACGAAGGTTAAAGAGCTCGGCGCGCATTTCCTTCAGCTTCTCAACGAGCTGAGCGTCCGAGAGCTCACGAATCTCTGCGGGCTTCATTAGTTCTCCTCCTTGGCGGCGGCGGCGTCCTCAGCAGCCCACTTGGCCTCGAGAGCGGCCTCCTCAGCCATCTCCTTCTCGATGCGCTGCTCAGCGTTCTTGGCAGCAACAATCTTGGTCTTGATGGGAAGCTTGTGCTGTGCAAGACGCAGAGCCTCGCGAGCGACCTCCTCGGGCACGCCCTTGACCTCGAACATGATGCGGCCGGGCTTGACGACGGCCACCCACTCCTCGGGGTTACCCTTACCAGAACCCATGCGAGTCTCGGCAGGCTTCTTGGTGATGGGCTTATCGGGGAAGATCGTGATGTAGACACGACCGCCACGCTTCATGTAGCGGGTCATGGCAATACGAGCGGCCTCGATCTGACGGTTGGTGATCCAATGGGCCTCGAGAGCCTGGATACCAAACTCGCCGAAATGCAGCTCGGTATTACCCTTGGCCTGGCCCTTCATGGAGCCACGCTGCACCTTGCGGTGAAGAATACGCTTAGGGGCAAGCACTACTGACCCCTCCTCTCGGAGTTACGACGACGAGGACGGGAAGAGCCCTCGAGTGCAGGGTTGGGAACAGGCTGGCCCGGGAGCTTCTCGCCCAGGTAGATCCAGACCTTCACGCCGCAAGCGCCCATGGTGGTGCTGGCGACAGCCGTGCCGTAGTCGATCTTGGCACGGAGGGTGTGCAGAGGCACGCGACCCTCGCGGTACCACTCACGACGGCCCATCTCGGCACCGCCAAGACGACCGGAGCACTGGATACGGATGCCCTTAGCGCCGGCCTTGCGGGCAGACTGGACAGCCTTGCGCATAGCGCGACGGAAGGCAACGCGGCCCTCGAGCTGCTCGGCGATAGACTGAGCAACGAGGTTGGCGTCGAGCTCGGGGCGCTTGATCTCGACAACGTCGACGGAGAGCTGGCCCTTGGAGACGCCAGCGACCTTCTCGAGCTCGGTGCGGAGGGTATCGATCTCGGCACCCTTCTTACCGATGACAACGCCGGGGCGAGCGGTGAGGATGATGACCTTCACCTTGTCGCCAGCGCGCTCGATCTCGACGCGGGAGACAGCTGCGCGGGAAAGACGCTTCTCGAGGTACTTGCGGATCTCGAGATCGTTACCGAGGGTCTTAGCGTAATCCTTCTCTGCGAACCAGCGGGAGCGCCAGTTCTCGGTGATGCCAAGACGGAAGCCGGTGGGGTAGACTTTCTGACCCATACAGCTTTACGCCTCCTTTCGAGGAGCAACGACGACGGTGATGTGGGAAGTACGCTTCAGAATGCGAGAAGCGGAACCCTTGGCGCGGGGACGGATGCGCTTAAGCGTCGGACCCTCGTCAACATAGGCAGCGGCGACAACCAGGTTGTCGGCACGCAGACCGTTGTTGTTCTCGGCGTTCGCAACGGCGGAACGGAGAACCTTCTCGACATCCACGGCGACGGCGCGGTCGCAGAAGTGGAGGATGTCGAAGGCCTGAGCGACAGGCTTGCGGCGGATCAGATCGACCACCAGGCGGGCCTTGCTGGGGGAAACACGCACGTACTTAGCGACGGCGCGAACCTCGGTGGCCTCAGTTTCAATAGACTTAGTTGCCATTTACGGTTAACCCCCTATTTGGCCTTGTGGCCACGGAACGTACGAGTCGGCGCGAACTCGCCGAGCTTGTGACCAACCATGGACTCGGTAACATACACGGGCACATGCTTGCGGCCGTCGTGGACGGCGATGGTGTGACCAACCATCTCGGGGAAGATGGTGGACGCGCGGGACCAGGTCTTCACGACGTCCTTCTTGCCAGCCTCGTTCATCGCGGTGATACGCGAGAGAAGGCGAGTCTCCACGAACGGGCCCTTTTTGAGACTTCTGCTCATAAGTGCTTTCTCCTAAAACTCGGTATCCGAAATTACTTCTTACGGCGACGAATGATGTGCTGGTTCGAGACCTTCTTCTTCTTGCGCGTACGAAGGCCCTTCGTCGGCTTACCCCAGGGGGTAACAGAGGGACGACCAGAGGTGTGGTTCTTGCCCTCGCCACCGCCGTGCGGGTGGTCGACAGGGTTCATGACGGTACCGCGGACGGTCGGGCGCACGTTCATGTGACGCTTACGGCCGGCCTTGCCGATGACGATGTTGGCGTGATCGGCGTTGCCGACCTCACCGACGGTGGCGCGGCAGGTAACGAGGATGCGGCGCATCTCGGAGGAAGGCATACGGACGATAGCGTACTTACCCTCCTTACCCATCAGCTGGCAGGAGTTACCGGCGGAACGGGCGATAGCGGCGCCCTTACCCGGCTGGAACTCGACAGCGTGGATGAGCGTACCGACGGGGATGTCGGCGAGGGGCAGAGCGTTGCCCGGCTTGATGTCGGCGTCAGAACCGGACATGATGGTCTGACCGACCTCGAGGCCCTTGGGGGCCAGGATGTAGCGCTTCTCACCGTCAGCGTAGTGCAGCAGAGCGATGCGAGCGGAACGGTTCGGATCGTACTCGATCGTGGCAACCTTGGCGGGCACGCCGTCCTTGTTGCGCTTGAAGTCGATCACGCGGTAACGACGCTTCACGCCGCCGCCCTGGTGGCGGGTGGTGATGCGGCCGTTGTTGTTACGACCGGCCTTCTTGGGCAGGGGCTCGAGAAGAGACTTCTCGGGCTTGGTGCAGGTGATCTCGGAGAAATCGGAGATCGTCTGCCAACGCCTACCAGCGGAGGTCGGCTTAAGGTGCTTTACAGCCATTACAATCCCTTTCAATAGGAATCCGTTAGCCATCGCAGACAGGGATTCGAGGTTCTGCCTCGGGTGCGATGACACCGGACGTATACACGGTTCCGGGCGTGTCCATTTTATACGCCCAAAACCTTGAGCTCTCGCCTCCCCTATTTGGGAGGCATGAGCTCACTCAACAGCAGCGAGTCTTAGGCCTGGTTGCCAAAGACCTCGATGGTGTCGCCCTCGGCCAGCGTGACGATGGCCTTCTTCCAAGAACGGGTCTTGCCGGCGACATAGCGCACGCGCTTGGTCTTGGGCTTGACCGTCAGGGTGTTCACGCGAACGACCTTGACGCCGAAGATCTCCTCGACAGCGTCCTTGATCTGATACTTGTTAGCATCCTTGGCGACCTCGAACGTGTACTTGTTCAGCTCCATGCCGGAGAAGGAACGCTCGGACACGATCGGACGGATGATGATCTCGTGGGCGGTCATTTATGCAAGCACCTCCCCGAAGTGAGCGGCGATGTCGGCGGGCATCAGCACAGCGTTGTTGTTGACGAGATCGTAGGTGTTGGCCTCGTCGGCAGTGATGATGAACGTCTTGGGAATGTTGCGGAACGACAGGTAGGCGTTGACGTCCTCATCGCGAACGATGATGGTCAGACGCTTGCCCTCAAGGCCAAGAGCCTTGAGCATGGCAACGGCAGCCTTGGTGGAAGGCTTCTCGAAGCCGTAGTCGTCGACGAGCACGAGCTCGCCATCGGCCAGCTTGGCGGACAGCGCGGAGCGCATAGCCAGCTTGACCTCCTTGTTGTTCATACGCTTAGCGTAGGAACGGGGCTTGGGGGCGAAGACAACGCCACCGTGACGCCACTGGGCAGCACGGATGGAACCCTGGCGGGCACGGCCGGTGCCCTTCTGACGCCAAGGCTTCTTGCCGCCACCGGAAACCTCAGAGCGACCCTTAGCAGACTGGGTACCCTGACGCCAAGAGGCCATCTGGCACTTGACGATGTGGTGCATAACGTGGATGTTCGGCTCGATGCCGTACACCTCAGCGGCGAGCTCGGCCTCGGCGACCTTCTTGCCCTCGCTGTTCTTTACTTCAAACTTTGCCATTTAAGTGTTCTCCTTGGTATGACGCTGGGCTAAATGGGCTGGGCCCTTAGGCCATACGGATGGCGACGAGACCATTCTTGGCACCCGGG
>CAUGKA010000010.1 GCA_959599615.1 uncultured Collinsella sp.
GCATGTCATAATCCTACAGCAGCATTCGCCATAATCTGACAATAGAGTTTTCCACAATCTATAAGTAGCCCAGGTCGGGACCCTATTTAACAAACCAAATTCTCGCCCAACGCCATTTCCTCTCCTGGTGACCGGTTCATTTTGGCGGGTTTCATCTGGGCAAACGCCAAAACCACCACAAAGGTGCCTGTCCCCTTTGTGGTGGTTTGAAGCTCTCCTGGGCGGGATGCTAGACTTGCGGCATATACATTCGCGCCAAAGCACGGGTCGCATACAGGAAAGGAGATGCCATGGCGCCTATCGCACCGCTCAAGATGCTCGTCGCTCCTGCCGCCAAGGCCATCGCCCACCTGAGCGACTCACTTACTTACGATGAGGTCCCCTGCATCGCCGAGGAGCGTTCGGACAGCCGCCCGTACCTGGGCCACGTCCCCTACTTTGCGCCTAAGCTCGTTTCCGATCCCGAGCACCGCGAACAGTAATCCAAGATGCACCAAGCGCTGCGTAACTCGCGGCGCTACTGTTTTGGTGCAAAATAACCTGACCCCTATGCGCCAACGCCGGGATTGTCGATGCTGCGGCCGCGGCGCGATATGAGGCGCGAAACCTCGCCCAGCAACACGCCGATCACCACACCCATGAGGATCGGCAACTTTGACATCTCGGCGGGCGAGCTGTTAAGCGGCACGATTGTCGCAACAATGGAAAGCATGAGCTCTACCACCGGCATCGCAAGCGCCACCGCGAGCACCTTGCCCTCGAAAGGCGCACGGAACACACGCGAACGATTATCGTGCTTGCGCAGACGCCAAAACGCTGGGAACATGGGGATATAGCTCATGAGCAGAAAGACGACGTTCATCGAGAAGAAAACCCAAAAGACGTCGGAACCCTCACCCAGCGGAATCTGGAGCAGCAGCACCAGACTGGCAAAACAGCCGTTAATGAGCGCCGAGCCGTTGGGCATGCCGGTCTTTTTGGACACCAACGCAAAGGGACGCGGCATGTTGCCATGGCGCGCGGCATAGCTCGCTACGTTGTTGACGCCAAAGCTCCAGCAGATCATATTGGCGAACAGCGTCACCAAAAAGGCCACGCCCACGACCATCGTCAGCGGGTGGGTGCGCCCCACCATAGCGGCGACTGCGTCCACAATGCCCGAATCGAGTGAAAGCTGCTCGGTGGGAACCGCGGCTCCAATGCCAATGCCACAGATGATGTAGATCGCCGCAATGGCCACGCCACCGGCAATAACCGCCTTGGGGATATCACGCGACGGGTTCTTCATCGTGCTGGCAAAGGTCGCGACCACTTCGAAGCCCATAAAGTTGAACAGGATAATCGATAGGTACGTCAACGAATTGGTGTCGCCCAGATCTGGAATGAAGGTCTTAAACGACATGTCGTTGGCAAAGCCGTTATTGCAGGCAAACCAAATGCCGACGATTCCCACCACAGCGGTAATGAGCACCTTGATGACGGCGCCGCCGTCCATGACCCAATCTGCCTCGGCCACCGGCTGCATTGCCATGACCGTGACGCCCCACACAAAGACAATCTCGATGGCGATTCGGATCCCGAGTGAAAACTCGATACCCCACACCGCATTAATGACACTGGGGAACATGCAGGCGATACTTGCCACCCACAGCGGAAAGTTAACCCAGTAGCACCAAGAGCAGCGGGCGCCCCAACGGTCGCCCAAGCCCAGGCGAACCCAATCGTACAGGCCGCCCTCGGAATCAAACGCCGTACCGAGCTCGGCCACCACCAGGCCATAGGGAAGCAAAAACGTAATGATGAGGAAGATCCACCAGAAGAACTGCACGTTACCCATGGCAGATGCCGGAGCGGCCGCCTCGATGGTAAAGACAACGCAGATAACCGAGAGGATGACCTCGAACAGGGAGAACTTTTTACCTGCCACGACACGCTCCCCCTACAGCAAAAAGGATGGCATCTGTACCGAAGGCGCAGCCCAAGGTAGGGTTGCAGGCCGCGTCACCGGTGCAGGTGCCATCCCAAAGAGAAGAGAGGATGCAATTGTTGGACCAACGCTCGCGGAACAGGCGCGTGTAGATAACGATACGCTGGTACATAGATACTCCGATCAAAACGGTCGCGTTCACGACCGATAACTTTCGGCAATTGAAGACGCGTCTGACCTGGGAAATTCAAGCGAACAATTGGCCTAACCCGCAAAAAATCCCAGGCCAGACGCGTACTCAATCAAAGAAAAGGGCACTCCGAAGTGGAGGCAACGGAGTGCCCAAAGAAAAACCCAGCCGACCAAGACATCGAATAAACCGACCATCAATGCCCCGAGATGGTCCGATTCACCGACCGTCCGATTGATCGGCTGGGTTCCCGAAGCATCACGGCTCAGGAAGCCAGACGATTAAGCGTCTGCGTGATTGGCTGGGTTTCCGAGGTGCGGCAGATTGCCCTGAAAGAGGAGGGCATAGACCTTAAGGGTCATGCCCGACGATTGAAGGGCAAGGTGCCGTGCCTCGGGAAGACAGACAATTACGCGGACGGCTCCTGCTGGGTAATGCAGTGGATATTGCCGCCGCCGAAGACGACCTGCTCGGACTGAACGCCGACGCACTTGTAGACGCCCTCGCCCCAGACCTCGTCATAGATCTTCTGGAGCGTGTCGACGGCCAGCTGGTCGTTCTCGTCGCCGTACTGCGGGACGATAACGCCGTGGTTGGTGACCAGGTAGTTCATGTAGGAGGCGATCAGCGGCTCGTCGGGAACGCGCGGCTCGGCGTTCTCGTCGGCGTCGATGGTGTCGCAGGAAGCCTGGTCCATGAACAGCGGGTTCACGGGCATGCAGAGCTTGTAGACCTTCATCTTGCGGCCCTTGGCGTCAACGGCGTTGGAGAGGGTCTCGTAGGCAGCGTGGCACTGCTCGTAGAACGGATACTCGGGATCGTCGGTCCAGATGCAGGCCATGACGCCCGGAGCGATGAACGTGGCGACGTCGTCGATATGACCGTTGGTCTCCTCGGGGTCGATGCCCTCCTTGACCCAGATGACCTTCTCGACGCCCAGGTAATCCTTGAGGTGCTCGTCCATGTAGGCGCGAAGCTCCTCGCTCCAGGGCTCAAACTTCTTGTGGAACTTGGGCCAGATGGACTCGGGATCCTCTTCCTCCTCGAGCACCGCAGAGCAGGTGCGGCCCGGGGAAAGCAGGCACTGGTCGGTCACGACAAGGGTGCCCTCGCCGTCGACGGTGATGGAGCCGCCCTCGAGAATCATGTCATCGGGACGGTAGCGACGGCAGCCGGAGAGCTCAGCCATCTTAAGGGCGATCTGCTCGTCCTTGTCCCACGGGAAATAGAGGCCATCGACGAGACCGCCGTAGGCGTTGAAGTGCCAGTGGTTGGCACGCTTCTCACCCTTGCCGTTGATGACGTAGGTGGCGGCAGTGTCGCGGAACCAAGCGTCGTCGGTGGTCATCTCGATAACGGTGACATTCTCGTCGTTCTCGAAGACGGCCTTGCAGTTGGCATAGTCGACCTGGTTGGCGCACATATAGACCGGGGTGAACTCGGAGATGGCGCGGGCGATGGCGGCATACTGCTTCTGAGCAGGCTTGGCGCCGTGGGCCCAGGTGTCGGTGCGGTGGGGCCAGCCCATCCACACGCGATCCTGCGGGGCGAACTCGGCGGGCATAAAGAAGCCGTCGGCCTTGGGGGTGGACTCGGACTCGGTGATCGTACGCATAAGATTTCCTCCAAATCGAACGATCGTTTGCCGCGGGCGGATTACCCGCAGCCTAAAACCAAGAGATAGTGGGCGCCCGTCCCCCGGCAAAGGTCGGGGCGCCCGGTGCCGGTTTTCACGGAGCCGCACCGACGAGCGGCAACGTAACCAAGTGCGTGGAGACAAAACGCACGAAGGATACGAAAGAGAGAGGTTGGGGCGGGCGGTGGTTACCGGAGCTATCGCTCGCACCCGCCCCAAGGAATGGTTAGACAATTGGAAGGTTGGAGCCCCGAATCCGGGTGCTCTAGTCCTCCTCGGCCTCGGCGGCCTCCTCAGCGAGACGCTGAGCTGCCAGCTCGGGAGTGAGGCCCTTGTACTCGGTCTCGCGGCCCTTGGCGCTGACGACGCGGACAACCTCGCCGATGAGCAGAAGCACGATGAAGATAACGATCATCGGGAGCTTGTCGCCAATCTCGGCGGCGGAGAGCGGCACCAGCGTTGCAACGATGGCCAGGATCAGCTCGATGCAAGGGATGGCCAGCATGACCTTCATCATGGCGCCCTTAAACGGGAACGTGAAGATACGCTCGCGGTCGGGGTCGTTCTTGCGAAGGTTGAGGAACGCCGGGAACATCGGGATGTAGGTCAGCAGCAGGAAGACGACGGAGGTGCCGAAGAGCATCCAGAAGACGCCGTTGGAGATGGCGTCGATGGGAACGAGCTGCAGACACAGCACCAGAGAGGCAACGACGGCGTTGACCAGGTTGGCGCCGTTGGGCATATCGTCGTCAGAGATCATCGAGGCGAAGACCTTGGGCATGTTGCCGTGCTCGGCAGCGTAGCGGGCGACGGAGTTGACGCCGAAGGACCAGGCGGCCATGTTGGCGAACAGGGTAATCAGGAAGGCGATGCAGATGACCTTGAAGATCATGGAGTCGCCCACCATTGTCTGGACTGCATAAATCATGCCATAGTCGGGGTCGATGGAATCGGCCGGCACAGCAGCGCCGATGCCAAAGCCAGCGAACAGGTAGATCACGGCGATGGACAGGCCACCGACGATGATGGCCTTGGGGATATCGCGAGCGGGATCGGCCATGTCGTCGGTCATGGTGCAGATAACCTCGAAGCCCATGAAGTTAAAGATGATGATCGACAGGTAGCCGAGAGCGTTGGTGTTGGTGAGCTCGGGCAGGAAGGTGGCAGCGGACATGTCGTTCGCAAAACCGTTCTCCATGGCATACCAAATGCCCAAAGCGCCAACGATAACGGCGACGGCGACCTTGATGATGGCGCCACCGTTAAGGACCCACTCGGAGTCGGCCGCCTTGGAGCGGCCCATGAGGTAGACGATCCACACAAAGGCAAGATCGATACCCATCTTGGCGATCAAGTTGAACTCGACGCCAAAGACCATGCCCAAAATGTCGGGGAACATGGTAGCCAGCGAGGCGATCCACAGCGGGTAGTTGACCCAGTAGTAATACGAGATGCGGGCGCCCCATTTGTCGCCCAGGCCATCGCGTACCCAGTCGTAAATGCCGCCCTCGCCGTCATAGGTGGTACCGAGCTCGGCGACAACCATGCCGTAGGGAAGCAGGAAGGTCAGGATCAGGAAGATCCACCAGAAGAACTGCTGGTTGCCAATGGCAGCAGCAGGAGCGGCGGCCTCGCAAACGAAGACGACGCAGATGATGGTCGAAATGACCGTCAAGAAGGAAAGCTTTTTCTTTCCGTCGCTCATGATGAGCTCCTTCGCTCAGTCTTGGACAGATCCGAGGCCCAAGGTACTAAGGCAATTGCCTGAGCCTCGGTGAGCGGACGACAGGAGACGAGCATCCGCCGCCCGCAAACGTGCGTTTAGCAGGCTTAAGGCTTAGAGCTGCTCGAGAGCCTCGAGAGCGGCGTGAAGCTCGGCCTTGGCGGAGTACTCGACACCCTCGTCGTTGAGCGGGGTGCGCTTGCCCAGGGCAGCGAGGAGAGCACGGATGGAGTGCTTGCGGTTCTCGGCCTCGACCCAGCACAGGGAGCGCTCGGGATCGTCCATAACCTCGTCGACGACTTCCTCGTTGCGAGTGGCCGGCAGGCAGTGCATGAACTTGGAGTTGGGGCCGGCGAAGTTCATCATGTCCATGGTGACCTGATACTTGGGGTAGAACACGTCCATGTAGTTCTCGCCCGAGACCTCCTCGTCGTACAGGCCATACCACACGTCGGTGTAGATGAAGTCGGCGCCCTTGATGCACTCGATGTCGTCGGAGATGACGACGGAGCCGCCGGAGACCTTGCAGTTCTCCTCGGCGATGGCCATCATCTGCTTGCCGAACTCGGCGCGCTCCTCGACGGTGCCAACGTGCAGGCCGCCGTCAGGGATCTGGTGGCCCTTAGGTCCAAACTGGACAAACTTCATGCCGACCTTGGAAGCGATGAACATGAGGGAGACGCAGACCTGGGTGGCGTCGCCGATGAAGGCCAGGGTGCAGTCCTCGATCTTCTTGCCCTCGGGGAGGTTCTCGAGCATGGTCATGAGGTCGCCCATCTCCTGCGTGGGATGGTTGAACTCGGACATGCCGTTGATGACGGGCACAGCGGAGCCCTCGGCGAGGCCGACGACGTCCTTGTGACGGTCAACGCGAGCCATCATGATGTCGAGCAGCGAGCCCATAACGCGAGCGGTGTCGCCCAGGGACTCGTGACCACCGAGCTGGATGGTGCCAGGGCCATAGAACTGAGCATGGCCGCCGAGGTCGGTCATAGCGGTCTCGAAGGAAAGACGAGTGCGGGTGGAGACCTGCTGGAAGATCATGCCAAGGCTCTTGTTGCGGAGCAGGTGCGGATAATAACCGTCAACCTTGATGGCCTTCTTCATTGCCAGGCCAAGATCCTCGATAGCCAGGATCTGCTCTTTGGTGAAGTCGTTGGTGTCGATGAAATCCTTAGGCAGTGCCATGTCGATTTCCTTTCCGCCGGTCTTGCCGACTATTACTATGAGGCGCTCATACATCACGCCTCGTGTTGACAAGACCATCATTCACCCGTATGCAATTTTTACCTAGTTTATTCGGGATTAAAGACCGTTCACGGAGTTACACCCCCTCTAAACCAATATAAACCCGCAGGTAGCTGGCTTGCAGGGGTTTACCATCTAGAACCGCGAACGGTATACGGCTATGCTGTATCTCGGCGCCTAATCCGCAATGAAACGAAGGGTTGAGACGTCTATATCCCACAAGGTATACAGAGCTCGGCCATAGAATAAATGAGATGGGACGGTGACAGATGAACACCCTGATGTTCTTCTATACCCTAGCGATACTCGTGATCTGTATTGTGACGGCGGTGCTTTCGCTTGCCGCCTATGCCTCGTCCCGTCGACGCTTCTTTATCTATGGCAGCGGCGTATTTATCTGCTATGCCATCGAGATGACCGAGATTTTCTTTTTTGAATACACGCTGCAAAACCAGAGTTTTCCGGCCAGCGACTATTACTCAATTACCATGCCTGTGTTGCGGACCTTTGTGGCGACCGCTTCGCAGGCTTTTATTTGGCTCATTGCCATGGATTTGCTCGACAAGCATTCAAAAAAGCAGTTTGTCATTCCCGTCGCAACGTTCTTGCTGAGCGAGCTGCTGATTATCGTCGCTGTCCCCTACGGCCCCATTCATCAATGGCTCTACTACACGATGCGTCAGGTATTCCTTGTTTTCGTGGGGCTATATATCTTTTGGACGGCACGCAAGAGCACACAAGTCGAGCTGAAGGCACGCGTTAACAACCAACAAAAGCACCTGATTATCGGCGCTATTCTGGTCGGTTGCATCGTTGCCGAGGATTTCTACAACATTCTGATTGTCCCCATGAGTCTGGCGCCCTCTTGGCTGCAACTATATCTGTCCGAGCGCAACTTTAGCGAAAACGTCTTTGCCTGCTACTTTGCGATTCTGCTGATCATCTACTCCTACCACGTGCTTTCAATCCGCATGCAGGAGGCGCCCGAGGAAAAGAACGTCAGCGATCTTGATCGACACATCGAAGAGCAGATGCCCTTCTATCGCAACGCCTACAAGCTCTCCAACCGCGAGACCGAAGTCATGCGTCTGGTTGTGTTGGGCAAATCGAACCAAGAGATCGCTGACGAGCTCTTCCTTGCCGTGGGCACCGTCAAGACCCATATCCACAACATCCTGGTCAAAACTGAGCAGCAAAACCGCACGACGTTGATCCTCCACTTTTGGAAGCGATAACCTGCCAAAAAGGGACAGGTTTATTTTGGCAGGTTTTATCTGGACAAACGTCGGCCGCTGCGAGGGAGTTGCCTTCCCTCGCGGCGGTCTTCTAGCAGCAAAAACCAAGTGAGTAGACTTCTTGCAGGAAGCCGAGCACACCCCAAATCGCCACAGCGCTGACCTGCGGTTTTACCGAGCATTTGTCGCGATGTGCTCGGCAGATCCAAAAAAGTCTACTCACTTGCATCTGAGGCGTACCGGAAAGGCAAAAAACCGCCGCGGAAGGGGGCCGACTCCCTCCGCGGCGGTTGTTTGCGTTGGTTTTGCGACGGTTTTGCCCGTCTGCTACTCGCTGTAACGGGTGGCGATGGCAGCTTGTACCATGCCGGTGCTCATGAGGTAGGTCACCAGGAAGTAACCACCATAGGCCGCCAGGAAGATCGCACAGGTGAGGCCCACGGTACCGCCGATGCTCATGTTGCCAAACGTGCTCACCAGCTCGATGATCACCTTGAGCGCCACAAAGGAGTGCGCCAGACCCACTGCCAGCGGGAACAGGTAGAACACCGCTTGCTGCGCCATCACCGAATGGCGAATCTGGCGGTCATCACAGCCGATCTGTGCCAGCACACGATAGCTGCGGCTGCCGTCGGCCACATTGGAGAGCTGCTGGATCGACAGAATCGCCGCGCATGCAACGACCAATACAAAGCCGATGTAAATGGCTAGGTAGCTAATAAGACCGTTCATTTGCGCTGCCTGCGTGTACATCTCGGAGCGTGTGATGAAGGTTCCCCACGACCCCGGCTCCTTGCCGTCAACGAGCAGATTGTCGAGCATGGTGTATTTTATGCTCTCGTCTGCCTTGGTCACATCCATCCCCTGCTTGTAGTTAACGAGCAAATTACTGGCATACGGCTGCAGGTTAAGCTGGGACAACAGCTCGTCGGCAACGACGACGGTACCCGGATTACTGCCCATCGCCGAGTTGGCGATGGCCGCCGTATCTTCGTCCGACTTATCGGTTGCGGGCTTGAGCGTATGCCCGCCCAAGGTAAGGGCATGGCCGCCGGCCATATACTTGGTGTACATGTCGACCAGCTCGCCGCCCATATCACGCGTGAGCAGATACTGGTCGCGGCCAATGCTCACCGGCTCCTCGCCCATCATCTGGCGCAGTTTGTTGTACTGGCTCACCGGCGTCACAAACAGACCCATCGCATCGGCGTTGCTTCCCTCGAGCGCCTTGGGAAGCTTTTCGCCCATGGCCTTGCACATCTCACCCGCCACCACCGAGGGGCCCGAGCCGCCAAGCGGGTAGCTCAGATACGAATCGATCTGCACATGCTCACCGGCAACATCGGCGATATTGACCTTCTTGCCGGTCTCGTCGTTGTTGTCCGCCGACTTGCGCTCGCCATGCCATGCGGCGTACAAATCGACCGTTTCATCGGCCAGCACCATGCGATCGGCCTCAGACGGATTGACATACTCCTTGTAGTAATCGAGCGTTTCGGGCGTGTAATAGACATACGTCTGAGACACGTCAACAGGGTTATAGCGCTCCAGGTTTTCGTTCATCACATTGGCGATCGACATACCGCACGTCACCGAAGTGATGGCAAGGAACAGAATCATCGCGATGACACCCATCGAAAAGCACACCGTATTGACCTTGGCCGAAAGCTGACGCACGGTAAACATATTGAGGCCGCGCCAATACACGCTGCGCAGGCTTTGCAACAGCTTGATAAGCATGCCCGAGAGTCCCCAGAACAGCGCAAAGGTGCCCACTGTAACCATAGCGGTCGTAATGCCAAACTGGCTCATGGCCTCTTGCAGCTTGCTGTCCGTCGCAGTTAGCGGGAACCCGTCGCGCAGCAGGCGGTAATAGGCCACGCCCACCAGCACCACGCCCACGACAAAGATGGCAATCGCGATCCAGGGGTTGCGCGTCTTGATGCTCTCGTTGCGACGCTCGGCACCCATAAGCTCGATGAGCTTGGTGCGGCGCACGGCGCGAAGGTTCAGCAGCAGTGTGAGCACAAACATTACGAGCATGCAGGCAAGGGTCAGGTTGAACGCATGCACCGAGAAAAAGAAGCGGAAATTGGCGATCTGCGTCTTGAAGAGTGAGGCCGTAAAGAATGTCATGAGCTGCGAGAGCCCCACGCCCAGCACGATGCCGGCGACAAAAGCGCCGACCGAGACGATCACCGTCTCGGTCGCCATGATCGTGGCGACGCGCCCGCGGCCCATGCCGAGGACCTGGTACAGGCCAAACTCCTTCTTGCGGCGTTTCATGATGAAGTTATTGGCATACACCATCAAAAAGGCCATGACGCCGGCCAAAAAGTACGTGAGGTAGCCGAGCATGCTGCCCATGAGCTCGGATAGGCCCTCCTCCTCAATGCCGGCAATATCGACCTGCATCGAGACGGTGTTAAAGGCATAGAAAACGGTGACGCCCAAGGTGAGCGTCAAAAGGTAGACGAGGTAGTCGCGGCCGGCACGGCGGACGTTGCCCCAAGCGAGTTTACAGAGCATCGGAGCCCTCACCGCCCATCATGGCAACGACCTCCATAATGCGGTCGAAGAACTCTCGGCGGTCGGTGTCGCCGCGGCGCAGCTCGGTGAAGATCTTGCCGTCGCGGATAAACAGCACACGGCTCGTGTAGCTGGCGGCAAAACTGTCGTGCGTAACCATGAGCACGGTGGCGCGCAGGCGGCGGTTGAGGGCCTCTAGGCTCTCGAGCAGCAGGCGGGCGCTTTTGGAGTCGAGGGCGCCGGTGGGCTCGTCGGCCATAATCATGGTGGGGTCGGTGACGAGCGCGCGAGCCGCGGCGACGCGCTGCTGCTGGCCGCCAGACATTTGGTAGGGATATTTGTCGAGCACCTGGCTAATAGACAGACGCGCGGCCACATCCTGCACGCGAGTCGAGATTTCGGCCGAGTTTGTGCGAGCGATGGTGAGCGGCAGGGCGATGTTCTCGCGTGCCGTGAGCGTATCGAGCAGGTTGGAGTCCTGGAAGATAAAACCGAGCTCCTCGCGGCGGAACTGCGAAAGCTTGGCCTGCTTCATGCGCGTCACATCCTGCCCGTTGATGCGGATGATGCCACTCGTGGCGGCATCGATGGTCGACACGCAGTTGAGCAGCGTCGACTTGCCCGAGCCCGAGGCGCCCATGATGCCGACGAATTCGCCGCGGTTGACGGTAAAGTTGACGTCGTTGAGCGCGCGGGTCACGTTGCCCAGCGCTCCATATACCTTTTCGAGATGCGCGACCTCCAGTACCGGGGTCGCCATGTGCGTGGTTTGCATACCGAGTCCTTTCTTGCGATTAGTCTACGGCATCTATAGTCGCAAGAAGCCGAGTCGGCTACCATCGATATGGCTTACGCTTGCCTTACCGTTGTGTAAGGTAGTGCAGGGAACGTTTTGATGTTGAGGAAGGACTCCTGTTGAAGACTGTTCATGTTGCCGCTGGGATCATTCGCAAGGAAGGATCTGACGAGCTGCTTGCCGTGCAGCGCGGCTATGGCGACATGCAGGGACTTTGGGAGTTCCCAGGCGGCAAGCTTATACGCGGCGAGACGCCCGAGGACGCCGTACGCCGCGAGCTCATGGAAGAGCTGCAGGTGAAGGTCACCAACCTGCGTGACTTCTACACCGTTGAGTACGACTACCCCGATTTCCATCTCTCTATGGAGTGCTACTACTGCTCGCTCGCCGATGGATCCGATGAGCCTCAGAAGCACGACCGTCAACTCGATATCCGCTGGATTCCGCGCACCTCGCTTGCCACGGTGGAATGGATGCCCGCCGACAAGGGGCTCATTGATGCGCTGATTGAGCTAAAGGAAGACCGGCTTGAGGCCAACAGCACTGCCAACGGCGACGAGACCACCACGATCGACGAACCTGCTACCAAACCCAAGCGCAAACCTAAGCGCCGCAGCAAAAAGCGCCCCAAACCCGGCCTGCTGGACGGCATCGATACCTCGGACCTTTCTGCCGACGAGCGTGAGCTCGTACGCCGTCGTGCCGCTATAAAAAAGTCCATGAAGGGCAACAAGCGCGCCAATACCAAGCCCGAGTTGCTCGTACGCCAGCGCCTGCGGGCAGCAGGCCTTACGGGATACCGCTTGGAATGGAAGGTACCTGGCAAGCCCGACATCGCCTTCCCCGGGCGCAAGATCGCCATTTTTGTCAACGGCTGTTTTTGGCATCGCTGTCCCAAGTGCAATCCCAGCCAGCCCAAGCGCAACGTTGAGTTTTGGGAGGCAAAGTTCCGTCGCAACGTCGAGCGCGACCGCGCTGCCGTGGCAGCACTCGCTCAAATGGGCTGGACACCCATAACCATCTGGGAATGCGAGCTCAAAAAAGACCGCATCGACGCCACCATGGAAAAGGTCATCGAACAGGTGCGGGCCGCAGAGCCGCAGAGCTAGGAACGAGCCGCCCACACCCCACACAGGCGAGCCACATCCGCACCACAAACCTTAGAAAGCCCTTAAGCCCCCAACCTTTCAAGAGTGTTATGTAATGGCTTTGACCTGCGGTTTCATGGTTACACCAAACCAGGTTAAGCCTTTCTTTAGCGCTTCTTTGCAGCAGCCGCGGCATAATACTGCCAACGCACGGGACCTAGCAGCACACCCCGTGCGCAACCTTTTGGTGGACATCGAGGAGGCCGCACAAGCATGCATTCTTCCAATGACGCAGCACAGCAGCCATCCCTAAATCATGCAAACCTTTTCTCCTTCCCCCCGACACAGAGAGACGGCCTCCTCGACTCCCCCACCACAAAAGCCAAACGCTCAACCGACCAGAGCCACAACTTGCGAGCATCGTTCGAAAAGCTCCAAGCATCCCTAAACAAGTCATTCCCCAACCAAGCCCGGGCATACTAATTCCCCATCAACAAAGAAGCCCTGACGCCCCACCCATTTCCGCCCCAACGCCACAAGGGCGACGACCTCGAGTAGGTCAACCTGGGAGGGACGAGGGCTTAGTTCCCCAATCTTTCCGCAGGGGGCAAAAAGCCTCGCCGCACGAAGTGCGCAGCGAGGCTTTTTGCATGCCCGAGGACGATTGGGGAACTAAGCCCTCGTCCCTCCCCGGGATATGTAGCGAGTCGGAGTACCCTTGCTGTTACTCTGCTTTGCCCACAGAGTTGAGGTTGGTCATGCGAATCTTAACCAGCTCGGTGATCTCACGCATGCCCTCCTTGGCCGGCTTCTTGGGATCGAAGCAGGCGGGGTTCTCGGCCATGTAGGCCATGAAGCCCTTGGTGTAGGCCTGACGCAGCTCGGTAGCGTAGTTAACCTTGCAGATGCCGTTCTTCACGGCCTCGGCAACCTGCTCATCGGGCACACCGGAGGTGCCGTGCAGGACCAGCGGCACGTCGACGGCGTCGCGGATGGCCTTGACCACGGACTGCTCGATGTGCGGATCGCTCGTGTACACGCCGTGGCTGGTACCAACGCCAATAGCCAACGAGGTGCAGCCAGTGCGCTCGACGAACTCCTTGGCCTCGGCAGGATCGGTGTAGGGGCTCTCGCCCTCAACCGCGGGACCGTCGTCCTCCTTGCCGCCAACCTTGCCGAGCTCGGCCTCGACGGGCACGCCCATGGCGCGGCCAGCGTCGGCGACGGACTTGGTCAGGGCGATGTTGTCCTCGAAGGACTCGTGCGAACCGTCGATCATAACGGAGGTGTAGCCAGTGCGGAAAGCCTGCATGCAGCGGTCATAGCCATCGCCGTGATCGAGGTGCAGGGCGACGGGCACGGAAGCGCGCTCGGCGGCAGCCTTGACCATGCCGTAGAAGTAATCCAGGCCAGCGGTCTTAATGGTGCCCGGGGTGGTCTGCATGATGACGGGGGACTTGGTCTCCTCGGCAGCGGCCAGAACGGCCATAACAAACTCGAGGTTCTCGACGTTGAACGCGCCGACGGCGTAGTGGCCGGCCTGAGCGTCCTTGAGCATCTTTTCGGTGGTAACAAGTGCCATGAGCGTTTGCTCCTCTCCCTCGCCCGCATCTGGACATCGGGCGTAGTTGTTCACAAGGTGTTTTACCTTGCGTTTTGCTGCGCTCATTGTATGAAATTCAGCGGGTATGCATGTGCGAGATATTGTCATCGCGCGAGGTCCAACCTTCATTTTTGAAAAGCAAACGGAAGGGGTCGAACCCGAGAGTGCGTGTTCGAAATTGAGTTTTGAGCTTTGATCATCTTTCTTTTATAGAAAAAGTAAGTAATCGAAAGGCGTTTTCTTACTTAAAAAGAAAATGAACGAAAATAGACTCAACACAATTCCTGCAAATTTCAGACGATGATGGAGCGGATATGGCCCATGCAACAACCCGAGCTTTCGCCGATGAGCGTCGCGCCGCCATTATGGAAATGCTCGAACATAACGCCTCAGTGCAAGTGGCAGAAATCGCCCAGACTTTTGGCGTGTCCTCCGTTACCGCCCGCGCCGACCTGGACGCGCTCGCCGAGTCCGGCAAGCTGCGCCGCACGCATGGTGGCGCTGTGTCGCTCCAGAAGCGACTGACCGTATCCACCCAGGATCGCCGTATCAACGTCAATGTCGCCGCCAAGCAGGCCATCGCGCAAAGCGCCATCGAGCTCGTCAATGACGGCGACACGCTGCTCGTCGACTCGGGCACCACGGCGCTCGAGTTTGTCCGGCTCCTCGACCAGCGCGATGGCATCACCGTCATCACGGCCGACATTACCATTGCCGATTACATCGACGAGAGCATGCCCTCGGTCGATGTCGTCATGCTGGGCGGGGCACTGCGCAAAGGTCATCGCTATCTGTACGGACCGCTCACCATGCAGGCGCTCCAAATGGTCCATGCCGACCTTGCCGTCATGTGCCCCGGCGCTTTTGTTCCCGGCTGCGGCTTTACGACCGACTTTCCGCAGATGGCCGAGACCAAAGCGGCTATGGTCGGTGCTGCTCGTCAAAGCGTCGCCCTCATGGACGCCAGCAAGGTCAACGGACGTGGCATGTACCGCTTTGCCGAGCTGACCGACGTCAACGCCATCGTGATGGACCGTGACCCCGATCACGCCGTCGCCACCTCAATCGCCGAGATCGTCGACAACGCCCGCCCAAATCTCCTCATCGCCGGCGCTTAAACAAAAACCACCACAAAGGTGCCTGTCCCCTTTGTGGTGGTTTGAGCGTTAAAAGTGAACGTGTCGTTACTTGGAGAGCTCGTCAGCGAGGGCCTCGATCTGAGCGCGCGAGGCGTCGTTGAGCGAACCCAGGACAGTCACCTTGTTCTGCGTCAGGGTGATGTCCTTCATGCCCTCGAGCTCCTTGGTCATAACCTTGGCAGCTGCAGGCGCCCAGGAACCGGCCTCGACGAGCGCCACCGTGCGGTTCTGGTAGGCATGCTCGGCGAGCGTATGGATAAAGGTGCTCATGAACGGGAAGATCTCGCCCTGATAGGTGATGGAAGCGAGCACCAGACGGTCATAGCGGAACGCATCCTCAACGGCCTCGGCCATGTCGTCGCGAGCCAAGTCAAAGACGGAGACCTTCTGGCCGCGGGCCTCGAGCGCAGATGCGAGCTCCTCAACGGCAGCCTTCAGATGGCCGTACACGCTCGCATAGGCAATGGTGATGCCCTCGTCCTCGGGCTGATAGCTCGACCAGGTGTTGTAGGTGTCGAGGTAGTAGCCCAGGTTCTCGGTCAGCACGGGGCCATGGAGCGGACAAATAATCTGGATATCCAGGTCGGCGGCCTTCTTGAGCACGGCCTGCACGAACTTGCCGAACTTCCCCACGATGCCAAAGTAGTAACGGCGTGCCTCGCAGGCCCACCCTTCCGGATCTTCGATGTCATTGGCACCAAACTTGCCAAAGCCATCGGCACTAAAGAGCACCTTGTCGGTGGCCTCGTAAGAGAACAGCACCTCGGGCCAGTGAACGTTGGGGGCGCCGACAAACGTCAGGCTGTGGCCGCCCAGGTCGAGCACGTCGCCCTCTTTGACGACCATCTTGCGCTCGGGATAATCGGTGCCAAAGTAGTTAACCATCATGCGGAAGGCCCCCATGCTGGCCACAATCTGCGCCTGGGGATAGCGCTCCATAAAGGCGGCGATGCCAGCGGAGTGATCGGGCTCCATATGGTGAACGACCAGGTAATCGGGCGTGCGACCGTCGAGCACGGTTTCGATGTTACCGAGCCACTCGTCGACAAAACCGCCGTCGACCGAATCGGCGACAGCGATCTTTTCGCCCAAGATAACGTAGCTGTTGTATGCCATACCGTTCTCGGACACATCGTACTGGCCCTCGAACAGGTCAATGTCGTGATCGTCGACGCCAACGTAGCGGATATCCTTGGTGATCTCCATCAGGCAAAGCCTCCTAGATAGACAAAAGAGCCCGTCTATCATAGCACTCGGCTGCATCCCAACAGCTATCTGCCGGCATCCTTACCGATTGTTATTGAAATGCGATAAATCGCCGTTTACCAGCACAAACTATGAGCGCGGTATCGCCGTGCTATGTCGAATGATGAGCTGGCCGGGAATACGAATGGCAACGGTTTTGCCCGCCGTACCCGCCTCGGGAACCGCATGCTCGAACACCTCGCGCCCACGCTGATGCAAGTCAAATCGAACGGTCGTGAGCTCGTTATGTGCGACAAAGTCGTCGAGCGAGTCATCGACGCCCACCACGCTCACGTCCTCGGGCACGCGCAGACCGCTATCACGCAGCGCTGCAATGGCGCCGTTTGCCATCTGGTCGTTTGCCGCGTAAATCGCCGTCATGGTGCGGTCGTGCTCGGCCAGATATCTGCCGGCCTCGTAACCGCTGTTGGCAGACCAATCGCCCTCGAGCGGCGCCTGCGGCTTAATGTGCCCACGCTCGAGCGCGTCCTGCCAGCCGGCGCGACGAAACTGTTCATCGACCGAGAACGACGGGCCGCCGATATAACGAATCTGCTCGTGTCCCAGCTCAAACAGATGATCCATGAGCAACAGCGAGCAGCCGTAATGGTCGGAATCGACCGTGGTCACGCGCGGATGCGCGTACATGGTAACGATGACCGTGCCAATGCCCGGCAGTGGATCAAACGTCTCAAAATCGGGCGCCATGCGACTCATGCCGATAATGATGCCGTCCACGGGCAGCGCGGCCATACGATGCGTGGCCTCGGCAAGCGAAAACTCCTCGGTCTTGGACATCTCGACCAGCGTGATGGCGCAATTATGCTCGCGAGCAGCGCTGGCGATGCCGTCGATCATTGAAAGGTTGCCAAACTTGGTAACATCGTTGACGCATAGGCCAACCGAATGGTAACGACCGCCGCGCAGCGAGCGACCGGCATAACTCGGACGGAAGCCGAGCTCTTGCATAGCGGCCTGCACGCGCTGGCGCGTCTGCTCGTTAACGTTGGGCAAGCCGTTGGCGACGCGCGAAACCGTCTGCTGTGAAACGCCAGCAGCGCGGGCGACGTCGGCCATGGAGACCGGACGCGAACTGGTATCGTTGGACGGGCGCCTTGCCACAGGATCACCTTCACCCTTGCGAGATCTGAATAGCGTGAATGCCGGCCCGGGCAGAAATACACCCCGCGCCGAAGCCCACTATCGTCGGACGCATGTTAACGTACTCTACTTTTTCTATCTGCATCTCTTCTGCTTTATAAGTCCATACGGCAGTACCGTTCACGGCTGTATTTCTACCAATTACCAGATTCTCAAAAAGTGACAAGCAATGTGTTATGAGTACGTTAACATAACCCGTAACGTGCGGCATCGTGAACGCTTGGTTCATGCCGCTTCAAGTTGTTAACGTACTCATAACGACGCAAAACTCACCCGTGCGCGCCAAGGAAAGGACTCCCATGACCGCCCCCGACGAAAAGACACTCGCCACGCTCACCAAGCTGTTTGAGGAGGAGTTTGGACCCATCGGCAACCGCCAGGTGCTCTACGTGCACGCGCCCGGCCGTTCCGAGATCAGCGGCAACCACACCGACCACGAGGGCGGCCACGTTATCGCCGGCTCGCTCGATGTCGCCGTCGATGGCATCGCCGTGGCAACCGATTCCAACAAGATTCGCGTCGCCGACGAGGGCTATCCTACGTTTGAGATCACGCTCGACACGCTAGACATTCAGGAGTCCGAGAAGGGCACGTCCGCGAGCCTCGTCCGCGGCATGGCCCATGAAATCGCTGCTCTGGGCGTTGAGCCCCACGGCTTCGACTTTGCCTTCACCTGCTCCGTCCCCTCGGGCGGTGGCCTTTCCAGCTCTGCCGCCGTCGAGGCCGCGTACGGTCGTGCCATGGAGACGCTCTGGGGCGCGCCCGCCATTGAGCCCGTCACGCTCGCTCAGATGAGCCAGCGCACCGAGAACAACTACTACGGCAAGCCCTGCGGTCTGATGGACCAGGCCGCCGTGTGCCTGGGCGGCCTTGCCTACATGGACTTTGAGGACCAGGCTCAGCCTAAAACCCAGAAGCTCGAGCTCAACTTTGAGGATCACGGCTATGCGCTCGTGCTCGTTAAAGTTGGCGCCGACCATGTGGCAGCCACCGACGACTACGCCGCTGTTCCGCGCGAGATGCAGGACGTCGCCGCCGAGTTTGGCAAGGCACGCCTGTGCGAGGTAAACGTGGCGGACTTTGACGCCAAGCTCCCCGAGCTGCGCGCCAAGCTGGGCGACCGCGCCTGCCTGCGCGCCGTTCATTACTGGTACGAGAACGGCCTGGTCGATAAGCGCTGGGCGGCCCTGAACGCCGGCGACATTGACCAGTTCCTGGTCCTGACGCGTGAGTCCGGCGCCAGCTCCGCCATGTACCTGCAGAATGTTGTTGCCAAACTGGGTGCCGAGCAGCCTTCCATGTACGCGCTTGCTCTTGCCGAGCATGTGCTCGACGGCCGTGGCGCCGTTCGTATCCACGGCGGCGGCTTTGGCGGTACCATCCAGGCCTTCGTGCCGCTCGAGCTGGTCGACACCTTCATTGCCAAGATGAACGGCTGGCTTGGCGAGGGCTCTGCCCGCCACTACGCGATTTCTGACAAGGGGGCTTACGCGGCATGGCTGTAATGACTGATGTGCGCGAGGCCGCGCAGGGCCTCATCGAATATGCCATCCACCGATCGATGATCGGCCAGGACGATCGCATCTGGGCATACAACACCGTTCTCGAGTGCATCGGCGCCACGGGGCCGGCACTCGACATGGCCTGGGCACTCCAGGTTGAGAAACTCTCGCTCTTGCACCCCGATACCCTCCCCGACTTTGACCTTGAAGGCACGCTTGCCGCGCTTGCCGAGGCCGCCGTTGCCAACGGCGCCGCCGAGGACACGGCGTCGGGCCGCGATCGCATCGCCATGCGCATCATGGGCGCGCTCATGCCGAGGCCTTCGGTTGTAAACGAGGAATTCAATGGGCGTATGGGCGTCAACGAGCCCCGTGCCGCGACCGACTGGTTCTACGGCCTGTGCTGCGACGCCGGCTACGTGCGCCGTGCCGCCATCGCGCGCAACATCAAATGGAGCACCCCCACCAACTGGGGCGATCTTGAGATCACCATCAACCTGTCCAAGCCCGAGAAGGACCCGCGCGATATCGCCGCGGCAGGTGCAGCTAAGAACACGGACGAGAAGTATCCCGCCTGCCAGCTCTGCATCGAAAACGAGGGCTATCCCGGACGCTCCGCCGCAGCCGACGGCGGAGCTCACCCCGCCCGCCAGAATCTGCGCGTTATCCCCATCCAGCTCGACGGCGAGCGCTGGGGCTTCCAGTACAGCCCGTACGCGTACTTTAACGAGCACTGCATTGCCATGAGCTCCGAGCATCGTCCGATGCACGTCGACCGCAAGGGCCTGACCTGCCTGCTCGACTTTGTGGACCTGTTCCCGCATTACTTCATCGGCTCCAACGCCGACCTGCCCATCGTGGGCGGCTCGATCTTGTCGCACGACCACTTCCAGGGCGGCGCACACGAGTTCCCCATGATGCACGCCGCCGAGGTCTCGCAGTTTAGCGTGCCCGGTTTTGACCAGGTCAGCGGTAGCGTGCTGCAGTGGCCGCTCTCGGTGCTGCGCCTGCGCTCGCATGACCGCGCTCAGCTGCTCGATGCCGCCGAGAAGATTATCCTCGCCTGGCGCGAGTGGAGCGATGAGTCTGTTGGCGTCATCGCGCACACAGCCGATGGCGTGGCGCACAACACCGTGACGCCCGTCATTCGCCGCGTAGACTCCCGCGGCAACGCCGGCGGCGAAATCTACGAGGCCTACCTGGCGCTTCGCTGCAACATCACGACCGACGAGCATCCGCTGGGCGTTTTCCACCCGCATGCCGAGTATCACCACATTAAGAAGGAGAACATCGGCCTGATCGAGGTCATGGGCCTGGCGATTTTGCCGCCGCGCTTGGTTCCCGAGCTCGGCGCTGTCCGCGAGCACCTGCTGGCGGCCAAGGCCGATGCCAGCTACGATCTCGCCGGTGCGCTCGAGGGCGATGATCTTTGCCGCAGCCACGCTGCATGGGCCGAGGACGTTTTTGCCCGCCGCGCCGACGAGCTTACGGCCGACAACGCCATCGATATCCTGCACGAGGAGGTCGGCGTGGTGTTTGGCCACGTACTCGACAACGCCGGCGTCTTTAAGTGGGACGAAGCCGGCCGCGCCGCCCAACAGCGCTTCATCGACTCGCTGTAGCATACGAGTTCGAGCCTCATCAGCGGCCACGACACAACCGCCCACACGACAACGGCGCCCGCCGGCAACATCGCCGACGGGCGCCGTTTTTTGAGTGCAGTCATTGGGGACGCTCTTAAACGACCAGTCATTAAAGAGCATCCCCAATGACTAATGACTCGAGCGTGGAAAATCTCCCTCTTTAAGCTCGTATGGGCACCAAAAACGGGAGATTATCCACGCTCATTCTATTAGGAGTCACAACCGCTACAACTCTACGACCTCAACGCTGTTGTAGATCTCGTCCCAGCGGTCCATAACCAGGTGGCCGGTCTTGGGATCCATGGCGTTGAGCTTGCCGCAGGTATTGGCGGTCTTGAGCACCGTGACGTCGTCGGCACCAGCAGCAATGGCATGCGCAAAGCCGGCGATGGTCGAGTCACCGGAACCCGTCGCGTTCACAGCTGCAATTGCGGGTGTCTTGGCGCGGAACGCGCGGCCCTCATGGAAGCCCACCGACCCGGCAGCGCCCATCGAAACGACAACCCAGGGGATACCGGCAAAGCGGCCATCGGCGGCAAGCGCCTCACGCAGGGCATCGACATCATCGGTCGTAAAGGACGTACCCAGCAGGCCGTTAATCTCGGTCAGGTTGGGCTTTACAAGCTCAGGCTTAGCGTCGGACTCCAGCGCGGCTTCCAGCGATGCACCCGAAGTGTCGAGCAGCACCTTGGCGCCCGCCTCCTCGGCGATCTTGACGAGTTCGGCGTAGTAGCCGGCATCGACGCCACGCGGCAGTGAGCCTGAAAGCGTCACAACGTCCGCCTTCGCTGCAAGCTCGGCGAACTTAGCCGTAAAGGCCTCGAGCTCGGCCGGGGCGATCTGCGGGCCGCTCTCCAGCAGCTCGGTCTGATTACCCTCGTGCAGAATATTCAGGCAAATGCGCGTCTCACCGGCAATGGGCACAAAGTCGTTCTTGACGCCGTCAGCATCCATAAGCTCGGCCATATAGGCGCCCATGTGGCCGCCGAGCAGGCCGGTCGCGAGCACATCGTCGCCCAGCTGCAGCAGCACACGGCTCACGTTGAGGCCCTTGCCGCCAGCGGTCTTTTCGGGCGTCACACGGTTAACATCGTCGATGATCAGCTTGTCGAGCTGATAGCGCGTATCAATCGACGGGTTCATGGTAACGGTCAGAATCATATTGAACTCCTGTTCCGGGGCGGCATGACCCACCCCAAACATACGATAGCTCTTTAAAGGATCTCGATCTCAAAACCGCGGGTGACGGTCTCCCCCGGCTTGGCAACCAGGCAGCCACGCTTGTGCTCGAGGATATCATCCTCGTCGGAGCAGGTGGACAGGCCGCCCCACGGTTCCACGGCCACAAAGTCGCCCTCGGGCTTGCTCCACACAATCAGGTACGGCATATCGGGGAACGTTAGGCGCACGCCCTTGTCCTCGGTTTTCTTGGTCAGCGTAACCACGCGGCTCTCGAGCACGTCGAAGATGGTCTCGGCAAAGTCAAAGAGTTCGTGGGTCAGCGGCAGGTCGTGGCCGACCATCGGGTTTTTGCTGCGATGCTCGACATCAATCAGGCCCGTCGAGGGAACGGCAGTACAGAGCTCGGCGGCCTCACGCTGCTCAAAACGGAGCTCGTAATCGTCATAGGACTCGCCCTCGTCGAGCGGGCACGTAAAGCCGGGGTGACCGCCCACAAAGAACGGCATGTCCTCGGTACCCTCATTGGTCACCTCGTACGACACGGCCACCTTTTCCGAATCGATCGCGTAACGAGCAACGATCTTAAACGGATACGGGTACTGCTCGAGCAACTCGGCATGGTCGGCAGAGCTCAGGCTCAGCGCAACCATGTTATCGCCCTGCTCCTCGAGCTTCCACTCCTGCTTGCGGGCAAAGCCGTGGCGGGCAAGCTTGACCTCGCGGCCGCCCATGGTCATCGCGCGGCCGTCACGAAGGCCGCCGCAAATCGGAAAGCAAATGGGTGCCTGGCCCGACCAGACCGAAGGATCGCCCTGCCACAGGTACTCGCGACCGTTGGCTTTAATCGAAGTGAACAATCCTCCAGCCGTGCTCAGTGCCACGCGAACAGAACCGTTATCAAGAACAAACTCCATAGGAGCCTTCCCTTTCTTACGCCAGCCCGCCGAGTGAATAGGGCTGATAGAAAACCGGCCCGCGCCCCCTCACAGAAACGCGAGCCGTCAACGGACTAGTAAATTACGCCGGATACCCGCTAGTCATGGTATTCGCCGCGGTCCCACTTCTCGAGGAACTCGTCAAAGAAGTGCGGGTCAGCCTGAGCCTCGGCGTCGGCCTTATTGCAGGCATCGATCTTGGCGATCAGGGCATCATGCTCGGGGGTCTTCTCGTAGGGCTCCTCCAGGAAGGCAAGCATGATATCGGCCATCAGGAACTCGCCGGTGATCTTGCCGCCAAAGCCCACGATGTTGGCGTTGAGCTCGCGACGGGCATACAGGGCAGAGGTCATGTCGCGAACCAGGGCGCAGCGGGCGCCGGGAACCTTGTTGACGGCGTTGGTGATGCCGATGCCGGTGCCGCACAGGGCCACGCCAAAGTCGGCCTTGCCGCTGGCAACAGCCTCGCCCACGGCCTTACCGTAGATGGGATAGTGCGTACGGGTGTGGCTGTAGGTGCCGCAGTCGAGCACCTTGTAGCCAGCCTGCTCCAGGCGGTCGGCCAGATAGATCTTCTCGTCCGTAACGATATGGTCGCAACCGATTGCGATGGTCTTCTTCATCAGAACGTCCTTTCGTCTGAATTCACAAGTTGAGGTAGAAGTTCGAGTTCTCGGTGGCTCTCGTTAGGCCATCTTGTTGAGCATGTCGACACGGATCTGGTGACGGCCGCCGGCGTACTGGGCGCGCAGGAACTCGCGGGCGATCTTCTTGGCGACCTCGGTGCCCACAACGCCCGGGCCCATGGTGACCATGCGCGAGCCGTTGTGCTCACGGGTCATGTAGGCGGAACGCTCGTCGGAAATGTTGGCGACGACCATGCCCTTGATCTTGACGGCGGCCATATAGGAGCCGACGCCGTACTTATCGAATGCGAAGCCCTGGGAATCCTTGTGCTCCAGCAGATCCTTGGCAACGGCGGTCGCGGAATCGACAAAGTCCGCGGCAGGGGTCTCGGAATAGTCGACGACCTCGTGACCGTCGGCGATGAGCATCTCCTTGATGGACTCCTTCATCGACATACCGTCGGCATCGGAAGCGATTACAACCCTCATGACATCCTCCTTGAGAGATACGCAGGTGCGTAGTTTCTGTTTGGAAGTGTTGAATCGCGCTCAGGTCCGGGCATCTGAATGTGCGGTTCTTCACTGTTCATGTTTATTTGAACACATTCGAACATCGGGTGCAACCATTATTTG